>JBGSME010000603.1:0-16056 GCA_041740335.1 Bryobacteraceae bacterium
GCGAGGGCGGCGAAGCGGCGCGCGAAGCGATGATGCTGGCGTTGGCCGCCGACGGAATCGAGACCCGCCCCGTATTTATCCCGCTTCACACGATGCCGCCCTATCAGCCGCCCTACCCCGGTTGCCGCGGGCCTTATCCGGTAGCGGACCGTATCGGCGCTTCCGGCATCAGCCTCCCGATGCATGGCATGCTCGAGCCCGGCGACGTTGCCTGGATCGCCGGCAAGTTGGCCCAGCATATCGCCGCGACGCCCTAAGCATGAAGATCATTCTCGCCAGTTCGACCAACGTATTCGTTCGCGGCGGCGCTACGTTCTTCGTCGATTGGCTAGCCGATGCGCTGAAGGCACGAGGACATCAGGTGGACACAATCCTCCTCCCGGTGAGTGAAGAGCCGGATGCCCTCCTCGAGCAAATGATGGCATTCCGCCTGATCGACCTTAGCCAGCATGGCGACCGTCTGATCACCGTCCGCACCCCCAGCCATCTGCTGCGCCATCCCAACAAGGTCTCCTGGTTCATCCATCACTACCGGGGCGCCTACGACCTCTGGGGCACGCGCTATCAGACTCTGCCGAACAGCCCGGAGGGAATCGCCTGCCGCGAGGCGATTGTCAGCGCCGACAACAGAGGGCTCGGTGAGTGTGTCCGTATTTTTTCGAACTCAGAGGTAGTAAAGTCCCGCTTGCGCAAGTTCAATTCGCTCGAAGCCGAGGTACTCTACCCGCCGTTGCCGGAAAACAATCCTTTCCGCCCGGGCCCCTATGGCGACTATCTATTGCTGTTCTGCCGCGTTGCGCACCACAAGCGGCAGTGGCTTGCGATCGAGTCGCTTCGCCATTCGCGAACGGCGGTGCGTTTGGTGATCGCCGGCCCGGCCGACCCGGACGCCGCCGCGTATGTGGACGAACTGCGTGTGCTCATCGATCGTTACGGCCTGGGTAACCGGGTTACGCTGCTGGCGCGGTGGATTCCGGACGAGGAAAAAACCGCGCTGTTCGCCAACTGCCTCGGCGTCCTGTATTTCCCCTTCGACGAGGATTCCTATGGTTATCCATCGCTTGAAGCCCACGCGTCTCACAAGGCCGTTCTCACGACCTCCGATTCCGGGGGAACACTGGAACTGATCGAAGACGGCCGCAACGGGCTGGTGACGCCGTCTGACCCGGAACAAATCGGCGAGGCGATGGATCGTCTCTTCGCCGACCGTGATTGGGCGCGGCGCATGGGCGAAGCCGGGCCCGAGCGCATGCGCGAACTTGGCATCCACTGGGATCACATCGCCGGACGGTTGCTCGCATGAGGATCGCGGTTCTCAACAACTGCGTGCCGTTCCTCTATGGAGGGGCTGAATACCTCGCCGACGCGCTGGCGGAGAAGTTTCGCGAATTCGGCCATGAGGCCACTGTTATCCGGATTCCGTTCCGGTGGGATCCGCCGGATCGCATCGTGGATCACATTCTGGCGGCACGCTTGCTGCGGCTGCCGAATACGGATCTTGCGGTTCCGCTCAAGTTTCCCGCGTACTATATTCCGCATCCGAACAAGGTGCTCTGGCTACTACATCAGTTCCGGCAAGCCTACGATCTCTGGAACACGGAATTCCAGTCCATCCCGGACACTGCCGGGGGCCGCGCGATCCGCGACGTGATCCGCCGGGCCGACAACGAGTATCTACCAAAGGCTCGACGTATCTTCACGAATTCGAAAGTAACCGGCGATCGCCTACGTAAGTTCAACGGTATCGAATCAGAAGTGCTGCTGCCGCCGCTGCTTTCTGACGCCGCGTATCGCTCCGGGGAGTGCGGCGATGCCATTGTCGCGCTGGGGCGCGTGAATGACGCGAAACGGCAGCTGTTGCTGGTGCAGGCGATGAAGCATTGCCGTACACCGGTCCGCCTGATCGTCGCCGGCAAGACCGAATCGGAAGCGTGCGCCGCTGCGATCGCGGCCGAGATCGCCAAGTATCACGCCGGGGGACGAGTGGAGTTCATCGACCGGTTCATCAGCGACGAGGAAAAGATTGACCTATTGAGCCGCAGCCTCGCCTGCGCCTACATCCCATTCGACGAAGACTCCTACGGCTACGTCACGCTCGAGGCATGCCTTTCACGAAAGGCAGTGGTGACATGCACGGACTCCGGCGGGATTGAGGCCCTGGTCCGCCACGGCACTACGGGATCGATCGTGGAGCCTGAACCGCAGGCTCTTGCCGCTGCATTCGACGAACTCTACAGCGACCGGTCCCGCGCGGTGCGAATGGGCGCCGCGGGCGGAGACCTCGCTCGCTCGCTGAATATCAATTGGGAGCACGTGATTCGAACGCTCACGGCGGGAACATGAAGATCGCCTGGTTCACACCTTTCTCCGTCAATAGCGCCATCGGGCGAAGTGGCCGCGGCGTGGTGGAAGCGCTGGCCACCCGCGCTTCGGTAGACCTGTTCTGCTTCGACAGGGACGAGACTCACGCGACAACGGCCGCCGTCCGCCGGTTTGCCACACACCGCGATGTTACTCCGGAAATCCTGGCCGATTACGACTTCGCAGTCTATAACTTCGGCAACTACCTGCCGTACCATGTCGATTTATACGAAGTCTCGCGCCGCATCCCTGGCATCTGCATTCTGCATGACTTCGTGTTGCATCATTTTTTCGCAGCTTACTATCTGGAGCACATTCGGCAGCCCGGTGAGTACGTGGCGGCCATGGAACGGCTGTATGGCGCGGCCGGGGGCGACGCCGCCCGCGCCAGCATCACGGCGGGTGGGGAACGGGTTTGGGAAAGCGAACAGTCGGTTGACTATCCATTCTTCGAAGAGGTCCTCAGTGGCGCGCGAGGAGTAATCGCCCATTCGGAATTCTTCCGGGCGCATGTGGAGCGGGTGTGGGCGGGTCCGCTTCGCCATATGCCTCTCCCTTATCCGCTGGAGCCACATGCCACCACGATTTCGCGCGGCGAGCTTGGCGTTCCGGCCGGCCGCTCGCTGATCGTCACAATCGGCCATGTCAATCCGAACAAGCGGGTGGACGCCACCATCGAAGCGCTTGGCCGCCTCCGCGCGTCCGCGCCGGCGTTTTATTACGTGATCGCCGGCCCATGCCCGGATCGCTACCGCCGCGAACTTGAGGCGTTGGCCCGAAAGGCCGGCATTGGGGACTCCATTAATTTCGCTGGGCGCGTCTCAGAGGAGAAACTCCACTCGCTGCTCACCCATGCCGACATCTGCGTAAACCTGCGTTATCCGGTGATGGAAGGGGCATCGGCGTCGGCCATTGAAGAGATGCTGCATGGCAAGCCGGTGGTGGTTTCCGACGTCGGCTTTTACGCCGAGCTGCCGGCGGATGCCGTTTTCCGGATCGATCCTCACTCGGTCGATCAACTCGCCGCGACGCTCGGCCAACTGCTGGCGGACCCAGCGCTTCGTCAGTCCGTGGGAGAACGGGCGCGCGAGTTCGCCGCCGCAGAGTTTCGCGCCGATTCCTACGCCGTGCAACTGCTGGACTTCGCCAGAGAGATCCGGCGTGCCAGTCCGGTACTCGCGTTAACGGATCGTCTCGCTGCGGAATGTGCGCGGATCGGGGTAGGGGCGCAGATGCCGATCATCGACAGCCTCGCCGAAAAATTGGAAGATCTGTTCGGCGAGCCGATCCAGTCAGGCGGGTGAAGAAGCAGCCTGACTAGCGCCGGCCGACGACTTGCTCGAGGCTGGACGCGGTGAGCAGCTTCCGGCTCCACCGATCCATCTGAGCACTGGTGCCTCGATGCAGGCGATCCCGCGCCCACTTCGGCAGCGCGCCGAAGCGCTGCGACAGCAACCCCTCGATCACTGCTGCCTTGCCCGCCAACGCCCCCTGTTCAAGTCCACGTTCAAGGCCCCGCTCAAGCCCCTGTTCAAGCCCCTTCTCAAGCCCCTTCTCAAGACCCTGTTCAAGACCCTGCTCGCGCGCCTGATCCGCCGCCTCGCGCAAATATCGCATCAACACCGGGTTCTTCGTCGCATCAATCACTACGCCCATACGCTTCATCTCCCATTCTACTTGTCCCGGCAATCCCCGTAACCCTGCCAGCACCAGCAACTGCGCCAGCACTCGCTCCCGCGCCGTACCCTCCAATTGCGCCGCCGCCCCGATGATGCGGCCGAGCAACTGGTCCCCTCCACCGGCCAGAATCGAAAGCGCCA
This sequence comes from Bryobacteraceae bacterium, assembly GCA_041740335.1. GTDB lineage: Bacteria > Acidobacteriota > Terriglobia > Bryobacterales > Bryobacteraceae > DSOI01. The sequence continues at coordinate 4,182 of JBGSME010000603.1, forward strand.
GATCCGCCGGCCGGCCCGTCTCGATCAGACTCTCGGCCCGGATTGACCGTATGTCCACCAACTGAAACTGCACCCGGGTATCGCCGATCGATACCGAATCCGGCATCGTCATTTTCGCCCGCCCCACATACACCACCACCTGGCGTACCGGACACCGGTGCCGCTGCGCCAGCAACAGACAGTAGATCCCCTGGCGATAGGCGATGTCCCGATCATTGGTGCTCTGGAACTCAACGTGGAAGATCGATCCGTCGGCCAGCAAATAGACAATATCGGCGCGTCGTGCCTGCACCCGAGGCAGCTCCACATTCAGCGTCTCGCGGATGGCCACGCCGCCAGTGAGAATCTCGAGCAGCGACGGGCGGTCCCGCTCCCACAATTCCTTGAGTGTGCTGTCGAAGTCGAATCGCATGGCTCGCCGCCCATCCATCCAGTAGTTTCGCGGCGAGGAAATTCTCTCCGGATCGGCACGCCTCCCCCCCGGGCGTTATACTACGAAATTCATCCCGCATGATCTCCGTCGAACTGGTCGCTCAACGCACGCTGGACGTCGTAGAACGTCCGTTGCCTCCCGATCCAGGGCCCGGCGAGGTGCTGGTGCGATTGCGCGCCGTCGGTCTCTGCGGTAGCGATCTGCATTGGTATCAGGACGGGCGCGTCGGTTACAACGAGGCAGTCTACCCAATGGTTCTCGGCCACGAACCGGTCGGCGAAGTCGTAGCCACCGGGCCCGGCGTCGACACACATCGCCTAGGCGACAAGGTGGCCATCGAACCATCCGTGGTCTGCGGTGTCTGCGAATTTTGCCGCATGGGACGTCCCAACAACTGCGTGCAGTGCGTCTTCATGGGAGGCACCCAATCGCCTGGATTCTTCCGCGAATACGCGATTGTCCCCGCGCGGAACGCCGAACATTTTCCCGCCGATTTCGACTATCTCACCGCCACTCTCATTGAGCCTGTGGCCGTAATTGTCCACGTCCTCGAACTTGCTCCTGTCGCCGCCGGCGATATCGTGGCCGTGCTCGGCGCCGGGCCCATCGGTCTGCTCTGTGCCAATCTTGCCCGGCTCGCCGGCGCGGCTAAAGTCATTGTCGCCGATCGTGTGCCCCATCGCCTTCGCATCGCCACACAGATCAGCCGTGATTTCCTTTGCGTCAACATGCGCGAAGCGTCCGTCGCCGATGCCGTCGCCGATCTCACCAAAGGGCGCGGCGCTGATATCGTGTTCGACGCCGCCGGTGCGCCGGAAACCATGCTCGCCGGCATCGCGATCACCCGGCCCAGCGGCCAATACGTTCTCATCGGTATCCCCACTCCGCTCACCACGCCCTTTGATCTCCACACCGCGATGAATAAGGAAATCCGCATCCAAACCGTCAAACGCAGCAACCACAAAGGGCATGAATCGATCGATCTCATCCGTGAAGGCAAGATCCCGGACGTCCTCATCACCCATCGCCTTCCACTCCTCCACACAGCCGATGCCTTTGAACTTGTCTCCGAATATCGGGACGGCGTCGGGAAACTGGTCGTTGAGATGCCCGGAGCAGGAGCCCCGGCTTGACGCGGAATTTCGTTGCCCTGGACCTTGGCGCCGAGAGCGGACGCGCCATCCTCGGCGTCCTCGAAGACGGCCGCCTCCTTCTTGAAGAACTGCATCGTTTCCCCAATCAACCGGTGCGCCTGCCCACCGGATTGTACTGGGACACCCTTCGCCTCTGGCACGAAATCCTCCAGGGTCTCGCCGTCGCCGGGCGTGACCGCGGCCTCAAACTCGACGGCATCGGCGTCGACACCTGGGGTGTCGATATCGCGCTGCTCGGCGCCGACGGCGCGCTCGTCGACAACCCGCGCCACTATCGCGATTCTCGCAACAACGGCATCCCCGAAAAGAGTTTTGAAATCGTTCCCCGCAACGAGATCTTCAACCAGACCGGTCTGCAATTCATGCAGATCAATTCGCTCTACCAGTGGTACGCCATGAAGCTCGCCTGGGCCCCCGCGGCCGACACCGCACGCACCCTCCTATTCATGCCGGACCTCTTTCACTATTTCCTTACAGGTGTCCGCAAGGCCGAGCGCAGCATCGCCAGCACCTCGCAATTCTACAATCCAAAATTCGAGCGATGGGCCTCGGAGATGTTGCTCGCCTTCCGTCTCAACCCAGAGATCCTTCCCGATCTCGTCGATTCTGGTACCCGTCTCGGCCCCATTCTCCCCTACGTGGCCGATGCCACCGGGCTCGCGCCAGACACGCCTGTCTTCGCCTCCGCCGGCCACGACACCGCCTCCGCCGTCGCCGCCGTCCCAACCGATGGCGACGGCGATTGGTGCTATGTCAGTTCCGGTACATGGTCCCTCATGGGCGTGGAACTGCGGGAACCGGTGCTCACGCCCGAGTGTCTCGCGCTCAACTTCACCAACGAAATTGGCGTCGATCGGCGCGTCCGCCTCCTCAAGAACATCATGGGAATGTGGCCCCTTCAGGAGTGCCGCCGCGCGTGGGCTCTCGATGGGCACGACTATACCTGGGATGCTCTCATCGAAATGGCCGCGGCCGCTCCTCCTCTTGCCGCCATCCTCAACCCCGACGCTTTCCTCGAGCCCGGCCACATGCCCGAACGTATCGCCGCCTTTTGCCGCGACACCGGCCAAAGCCCGCCCGATTCGCCCGGCGCTTTCACCCGAGCCATCCTTGAAAGTTTGGCGCTTCGCTATCGTCAGGTCCTTGAAAATCTGGAAACCCTTACCGGCAAATCGATCCGCCGCATCCACATTGTCGGCGGTGGATCCCGAAACCGGTTCCTCAATCAGCTCGTCGCCGATTGCACCGCACGCACCGTCGTCGCTGGACCCACCGAAGCCACCGCCGCCGGCAACGTCCTCGTACAAGCCATGGGCGCTGGCCTCGTCTCCGGCCTCGCCGAGATCCGCCAGATCGTCGCCCGCTCCTTTCCCGTCACTCCATTCGAGCCGGCGCCCCAACTCGACTGGACGCCCCACTACCGTCGCTTCCTCGAAATCGTCGACTAGAAACACAGGCTACAATCGAATCCTACGATGGACCCCACCGGCGACATCATCTTCGGCGAATTCCATCTGGACCCGCACCACCGCCGTCTCTGGCGTCAAACCGATGAGGTGCTCCTCACGCCCAAAGCGATGGACGTTCTCCTCTACCTCGCCTCCCGCCCCGGCGAGGTCGTCACCAAGGAAACACTCTTCGAAATCCTCTGGCCCGGGACGTTCGTCAGTGACCACGCCCTCACCGTCCAGGTTCGCGAAATCAGGAAAGCGCTCGGCGACGATCCCAATCACCCGCGATTCATAGAAACACGCCACCGCCGCGGCTACCGGTTCCTCCCAAGCCCCCTCGAAACGCCTCCAGAGCCGATCCACCCGCGGGGATCGCCGCCGCCCGCGGAGCATGCCATTGCCGTTCCCTCCGGCTCCCCGCCCGCCACTCGCTACACACTCAGCGGCGACGTCAATATCGCCTACCAGGTCCTCGGCGACGGCGCAGTCGACGTCGTCTTCGTGATGGGTTGGGTCTCCCATCTTGAGTATTTTTGGCTTGAGCCCCGGTTCGCCGGCTTCCTCCAACGCCTCGCCTCGTTTTCACGGCTCATCCTGTTCGACAAGCGCGGCACCGGCCTTTCTGACCGTGTGCCAATCCATCAACTCCCCACTCTCGAACTTCGTATGGACGACGTTCGCGCCGTGATGGATGCCGCCGGATCCAAGCGCGCCGTCATCGTCGGTGTCAGCGAAGGCGGACCGATGTCAGCCCTCTTCGCCGCCACCTATCCCGAAAAAACGCTCGGCCTCGTCATGATCGGCACCTACGCAAAACGCATCCGCGACGCATCCTATCCGTGGGGGCGTTCCGCCTCCGAACACGACGAATTCCTCGATATCATCCGGCACCAATGGGGCGGACCCGTCGGCATCGATACCCGCGCCCCGTCCCTCTCCGGTGACCCCGAGTTCTCCGCCTGGTGGGCCGCATATCTGCGGATGGGCGCCAGTCCCAGTGCCGCCGTGGCACTCACCCGTATGAACGCCGAGATCGACGTCCGCCCCGTTCTCGAAGCGGTTCGCGTCCCCACCCTCGTGCTTCATCGCTCCGAGGACCGCTGCCTCCTCGTCGACGAAGGCCGCTACGTCGCCAGCCATATTCCCGGCGCGCGTTTCGTCGAGTTCCCCGGTGCTGACCATCTGCCCTTCGTCGGAAATCAGGAAGAACTCCTCGACGAAATCGAAGTCTTCGTTTCCGGGATCGGAGACCGTAATCGTCCGGAGCCCGTTCTGGCTACCGTTCTCTTCTCCGGCCTGTTCGCCGTCGCGTCTTCCTCGCCGCTTGATCAGGAGCGCCTCCGCCGCATGCGCGACACCGTCGCGCAAGAGATCGAGTGGTTCCGGGGCCGGCCCATTTTTGCCGAAGGCGCTGCCGCTCTTGCCACCTTTGATGGTCCGGCACGCGCTCTGCGCTGCGCCGCCTCGATCAACCGCCACGCCCTTCGTGCCTCCATGCCCGCCCACTTTGCCGTTCATACTGGCGAATGCGATCTCATCGAGCCGGATCGCGTCGCTGGGGTCGCCGTTCGCGTTGCCGCCGAGATTCACTCCCGCGGCACAAATGGCCATGTGCTGGCGTCCAGCACCGTCCGTGATCTTGTTGCCGGATCCGGCATTCGCTTCGAAGAAGCCGGATCGCTCGATCTTCCGGACCTCCAGCGCAACTGGCGCCTCTACCGCCTCACCCATGCCTGAGCGATCCGTCCACCCGTTTGCCATAATGAAAAACGCGCCACGGCGCCGGCCAGCCAGTTTCTCGACCCACAAAGCCGCATGATTTACTCGAAGTCCGCCGAGTACGCAATTCGAGCGTTCGTCTATCTGGCCGCTGTGCCCGAAGGCAAATTCGCCATGGCCCGGCACATCGCCGCCGAATCCGAGATCCCCGCCCATTTTCTTGCCAAAATCCTTCAACAACTCGCCCGCCACGGGCATCTCAAATCGAGCAAGGGTCCAACCGGAGGCTTCAGCCTCACCCGCCCTCCCGCATCGATTTCGTTACTCGATATTGTCGATGCGGTCGACGGAATCGCCGGCTACAAACGCTGCCTCGGCGGCATGACCGAGTGCAACGATCAAGCCGCCTGCGGCCTCCACGATAGTTGGAAACTCATGCGCTCATCCATCCTCGAATATCTCGAACGAACCTCTGTCGCCGACGTCGCCGCCTCCCTCGATCAGAAACGCCGCGCACTCGCTCCCTCCCCCGCCCCCAAAAAAGCCCGCCGCTAAGCACTCCCCGCAAGGCACGCTGCGCCGTCTATCATGGTTATGAAGGAGAACATTACTTCGTGAGCAATTTGATAGTGCCGCCGCAGACCTCGATGCTGGTCCCAATGGTCGTCGAGCAGACGGCCCGTGGCGAGCGCGCCTTTGATATTTTTTCGCGCCTTCTCAAAGAACACATCATTTTCCTCGGCACCCCGATCGATGATCAGGTGGCTAACCTCATCATTGCCCAGATGCTTTTTCTGGCCGCCGAGGATCCCGAGAAGGATATCTCGCTCTACATCAACTCTCCCGGTGGCTCCATCACCGCCGGTCTCGCAATCCTCGACACGATGAACCTCATTGAGCCCGACATCGTGACCTATTGCGTCGGACAGGCCGCTTCCATGGCCGCCGTGCTGCTCGCCTGCGGCACCAAGGGTAAGCGGTTCGCGTTGCCGCACGCCCGCATTTTGATTCACCAGCCCTCCATGAGTGGACTCGCCGGCCAGGCTTCCGACATCGATATCTACGCCAAGGAGATTCTTCGAATGCGCGAGGTTTTGAACGAAATCCTCGCCCAAGCCACCGGCCAGCCCGTTGACCGGATCTCGCGCGATGTAGACCGTGACTACATCATGGAAGCCCAACAAAGCGTTACCTACGGCATCATCGATCGCGTCGTAGCAACGCGCGATCAAATGAGCAAGTAAGCCCATCGGGGCGGCATCGGGTAACGGTGCCGCCTCAAATTTCGAGTCAAATTCCCCCCTCCCGCCGGTTGCCTTCTTCATCCCCCCCCGAGCCCGCCGCAAAGCCCCCAGACCCCGCCACGATATAGAATGACGGTAGCCAGTTTTTCTCACCATGAGAGGATTCCTTACCGCCTTCGCCTTCGCTCTGCTGCCAGCCGCCGCCGCCGTCGACTTCAACCGCGACATCCGCCCCATCTTCTCCGACAAGTGCTTCACCTGCCACGGGCCCGATCAATCCAAGCGCCCCACACCCCTTCGGCTCGACACCGAAGCCGGCGTCGCCAAGGCCATCGTCCCAGGCAATCCCCAGCGCAGTCCCCTCGTCCAGCGCATCAAAGCCGCGGATCCCGCGCGCCGCATGCCACCCCAATACGCCGGACACGATGCCCTTTCCCCAGCCCGCATCGCCACCATCGAGCAATGGATCCGCGAGGGAGCCAAGTGGCAAACGCACTGGTCCTTCGTCCCTCCCACACGAGTTCCTCCCCCAACCATCGCCAATACCGCGTGGCCCCGCAATCCCATCGATCGCTTCATCCTTGCCCGCCTCGAGCGCGAAGGCCTCTCTCCGTCCCCCGAAGCCCCGAAGCAGACTCTGCTCCGGCGCGCGGCGCTCGACCTCACCGGTCTCCCGCCCAGCCCCTCCGATCTCGACGCTTTCCTCAACGATCCATCGCCCAAAGCTTTCGAACACGCCGTCGACCGCCTTCTCGCCTCCCCCGCCTACGGTGAGCGAATGGCCTTCCGCTGGCTCGACGCCGCCCGCTATGCCGACACCAACGGCTATCAAAATGACCAGGAGCGCTCCATGTGGCGCTGGCGCGATTGGGTGATCGACGCCTTCAATCGCAATATGCCGTTTGACCGCTTTACCATCGAGCAACTCGCCGGTGACCTTCTCCCCAACCCCACCCTCGACCAGCGCATCGCCACCGGTTTTAACCGCAATCATCGCGGCAACGCCGAGAACGGCACAGACCCCGAAGAGTATCAGGTCGAATACGCCGTCGATCGCCTCGAGACCACTTCCATCGTTTGGCTCGGTCTCACCATGGGCTGTGCCCGCTGCCACGATCACAAATACGATCCCATCTCACAACGCGATTTCTATCGCTTCTACGCATATTTCAATAACGTCTCCGATCGCGGCCGATACTTCAAATACGGCAACACTCCGCCCTTCGTGCTCGCGCCCACGCCCGCTGACCAGTCCGCTCTCCACGCCCTCGACGCCAATCTCGCCAACGCCCGCGCCAATTTCGAATCGGCCCGCCTGGCCGCCAGGGACACCCCGTTCTCCACCCCGCCCGATTGGACCTTCGACGAACGCCTGCTCACTTCGCACAACGCCGAAACCAAACTCGACGGCGCCAACTCCATCGACCTCGGCGACAAAGCCGACTTCGACTTCTACGATCCCTTCACCCTCTCCGCAAGAATTCGTCCCGCATCCGCCAACGGCGGCATCATCGGCCGCTATCACGAATCCCAACGCGGCTACGGCCTCTTCCTCCTCAATGGCAAACTGGAGTTCCGCATCGACACTTCCAGCATCTCAGACCGTATGCGCGTCGAAACTGTGCAGCCGATTCCCCTCAACGCGTGGACCCACGTCGCCGCCGTCTACGACGGTTCCCGCATCGCAGCCGGTATGAAGATCTACGTCAACGGCGTCGAAAGCGATTTGCGCGTCCTGATCGACGAGTCCCTCAACAGCACCAATGCCGGCAAAGGTTCAACGCTCCGCCTCGGTCACGGCCCAGCCAAGGGTCAGTTCTTCCAGGGCTCGATAGCCGATGCCCGCGTCTACGATCGCTCCCTTGAGCCGGATCGCCTCGCTATCGTCGCCAATGCGCCCGGCGCCCAAAAACAAAAACAGGCATTCGCGTTTTATTCGTCCGGCCCCGATGCCAGGCTTACCAACGCCTGGAGCCAACTCCGCCGGCTCGAACTCGACCGGGAGAAAATGCTCGCCGCCTTCCCCACCGTCATGGTGATGGACGAACGCGAGCAAGTCCGCCCCACCCATATTCTGTACCGCGGCTCCTTCGATGCCAAGCGCGAACGCGTCGATCCCGGTCTCCCGGCCGCCCTCCCGCCGATGCCCGCCGGGTTCCCCAATAGCCGCCTCGGTCTGGCGAAGTGGCTCACCAGTCCCGATCATCCCCTCACCGCCCGCGTCACCGTCAACCGCTTCTGGCAGATGCTGTTCGGCGCAGGCATCGTCCGCACCGTCGAAGACTTCGGATCGCAGGGCGCTGCCCCATCGCACCCCGAATTGCTCGATTGGCTCGCCGTCGAATTCATCCAGTCCGGTTGGGATGTGAAGCACATTCTCAAGACCATCGTGATGAGCGCCGCCTACCGGCAATCGGCCGCCTTTACGCCAAAACTGCTCGAACGCGATCCCGAGAACCTCCTCCTCGCCCGCGCCCCGCGCCTCCGCCTGCCCGCCGAATCCCTGCGCGATCAGGCCCTCGCCGTCGCCGGGTTGCTCGCGCCCAATCTCGGCGGCGCATCCGTGAAACCCTACCAACCCGCCGGACTCTGGGAAGAGCTCTCGAACGCCGGCGCCTATCGCAACGATCACGGCGCCGCTCTCTATCGCCGCAGTCTCTATACGTTCTGGAAGCGCACTCTCGGTCCCCCCGCCATGCTCGCGTTTGACTCCGCCGCACGCGAAACTTGCGTCGTTCGCGAGACCCGCACCAACACCCCCATCCAGGCCCTCAACCTGATGAACGACGTTACCTATACCGAGGCCTCTCGCATCTTTGCCGAACGGATGATCCGCGAAGGCGGCGCCTCCGCTGCCGATCGCCTCGCTTACGGCTTCCGCCTCGCCACCGCCCGACTGCCCGCCCCCGCCGAGCGCGACATTCTCAACACCACGCTCATTCGCTATCACGACCGTTACCGTACCCGCCCCGCCGACGCGGCCAAACTACTCGCCCATGGCGAACATGCGCGCGACAACGCAATCGGCCAGCCCCTGCTCGCCGCCTACACCGCCGTCGCCAGCATGATCCTCAATCTCGACGAAGCGATCACCAGGGAGTAAGACCAGGGAGTAAAAATGACACGCCGTGAACTCTTTCGATTCGGCGCCAATGGCCTCGGCGCAATCGCCCTCGCTGACCTCCTGCAACAGGACCTCGGCGCTGCCACCGGTCCGCACCACGCCCCCAAAGCCAAGCGCGTCGTCTACCTGTTCCAATCAGGCGGACCTTCGCAGATCGACCTGTTTGACCATAAGCCGGCCCTCGCCGGGATCCACGGCTCCGATCTTCCCGATTCCATCCGCAAGGGCCAACGGCTTACCGGCATGACCGCCGCGCAGACCAGTTTCCCCGTTGCATCGTCCAGGTTCGCCTTCGCCAAACACGGCCAATCCGGCATGGAACTGAGTGAACTGCTCCCCCACACGGCCTCCATTGCGGACCGTATCGCGCTCGTACGTTCCATGCACACCGAGCAGATCAATCACGATCCGGCGATCACCTTCCTCCAGACCGGCCATCAACTCGCCGGCCGCCCCAGCATCGGCGCTTGGCTTGCCTACGGCCTCGGCAGCGAGAACAAAAACCTCCCCGCCTTCGTCGCCATGATCTCGCGCGGCAACAAGGCCGGCCAGCCGCTGTACAGCCGCCTCTGGGGAAGCGGTTTTCTTCCCACGCGCTACCAGGGCGTTAAGTTCCGCTCCGGTCAGGATCCCGTCCTGTATCTCTCCAACCCCGATGGCTTCGATCGCGACGACCGCCGCCAATACCTCGATCAACTCGCCGCCATGAACCGCATTCGCCTCAGCCAGTACGGCGATCCGGAGATCGAAACCCGCATCGAACAATATGAGATGGCGTTTCGCATGCAAGCGTCGGTGCCGGAGCTAACCGATCTTTCGAATGAGCCCGACCGCATCTTCGACATGTATGGTCCGGACGCCCGCAAACCCGGCACCTACGCGGCCAACTGTCTGCTCGCCCGCCGTCTCTTGGAGCGCGGCGTCCGCTGCGTCCAGTTGTTCCATCGCGGCTGGGATCATCATGGCAGTCTTCCCAAAGACATCGCCGGGCAGTGCCGCGACACCGATCAACCCTCCGCCGCCCTCGTCCGGGATCTCGAACAGCGCGGCTTGCTGGAGGATACGCTGGTCGTCTGGGGCGGTAAATTCGGACGCACCGTCTACTGCCAGGGCACTCTCACGCGCGAAAACTACGGCCGCGATCATCACCCCCGCTGCTTCTCCATCTGGATGGCCGGAGGCGGTGTCAAGCGCGGCCTCACCTACGGCTCAACGGACGACTTCTCCTACAACGTCGCCACCGAAGCCGTCAGTGTTCATGACCTCCACGCGACCATGCTCCACTTACTCGGCGTCGATCACAAAAGGCTGACCTTCCAGTATCAAGGACGCCATTTCCGGCTCACCGACGTACACGGCGAAATAGTACGGCCACTGGTGTCATAACGATCCGTCGTCAATCCTTGCCCATCCGCACCCGCGACAAATCGTAACCGAGCCGCGACGGTTTGCGCTGCTATCTAATTAGCCCGCTCCAAATACGACCCGTCACTCGTCGACACCCGAATCCGCTCTCCCGAACTGATAAACGGCGGAACCTGTACCACCATCCCCGTCTCAACCGTCGCCGGCTTCGTCACATTCGACACCGTCGCACCCTTCAAACTCGGCTCCGTCTCGACAATTGTCAGTTCCACCGATGGAGGTAAATCCACACTGATCGCCTTCCCTTCGTAATAAACCACCGTCACCTTGAAGCTCGGTACCAGATAGTTCACCGCGTCGCCCAGCATCTCCCGATCCAGATGCATCTGGTCGAAAGTCTCCGTGTTCATAAAGTGGAACGACTCGCCGTCGTCGTAAAGATACTCCATCGGAACCTCATCGAGGATCGCGCGCTCCACCTTGTCTTCCGACGAAAACCGGTGTTCGGTCATTGACCCGCTCGCCAACCGGCGCATTTTCGCCTGCACGAAACCGCGCAGATTGCCAGGCGTCCGATGCTCGGTCTTGAAGATCGAGTACAGTTCGTTGTTGAACTTAATCACCATGCCCGGACGGAGTTGTGTTGCTTGCAGCATAAGAGTTGATTATCGGGGGGACTTTTCATCATAACACTCGGGCTGCGATAATCGTCGAGACGATGCAGGACTTCGATCTAGTCGGCGTTGGGCTCAACGCCACCGATACCCTTTTACTGGTTCCCCGTTTTCCCGCCTACGCCGGCAAGGAACCCTTTGAAGAGGAAATCCTCAGCCCCGGCGGCCAAGTGGCAAGCGCAATGGTCGCCTGCGCCAAACTCGGCCTCCGCGTGAAATACATCGGCACCGTCGGCGACGACGAACGCGGCCGTATTCAAATGGAGAGCCTGCTTGGCTCTGGAATCAACCTCGACCATGTCCAGGTCCGGAAGGACACCGCCAATCAATCGGCATATATCATCATTGACCGCTCCACCGGCGAGCGCACCGTCTTCTGGCGGCGGCCCGATGAACTCCGCCTTGAACCCGAAGAGATACAGCCCGAAATGATCACCTGCGCGCGCATGCTGCATATCGATGGTCACGATACCCCAGCCGTCGAGCGCGCCGCCCGCATCGCCCGCCAACACGGTATTCCCGTCACCGTCGACGTCGATACCATCTATCACGGCTTTGACCGTGTTCTGAATACCGTCGACTACCTCGTCACCAGCTCCGAATTTCCCGTTCGCTGGACCAACGAAAACGACCCCTGCCGCGCCCTCGAAATGATCCAGGAAGAGCACGGCATGCGCGTCGCCGCCATGACGCTCGGCGCCCACGGTTCCC
>JBGSME010000604.1:0-2979 GCA_041740335.1 Bryobacteraceae bacterium
GGCGCCGGGGTTGTGATTTCACCTTGGAATTTCCCTCTCGCGATTTTGTGCGGCATGACCGTCGCCGCGCTCGTGGCCGGCAACACCGTCATCGTCAAACCGTCCAGCGAAACTCCTACCGTCGCCGCCCACTTCGTCGAACTCCTTATTGAAGCGGGTTTTCCCCCCGACACGATCCAGTTCATCACCGGTGGCGGCGCCTCGATCGGCGATACTCTCGTGGCGCACCGGCGCACGCGGTTTATCTCCTTTACCGGTTCCCGCGACGTCGGCCTGCATATCAACGAACTCGCCGCGCGCCCACAACCCGGCCAGATCTGGATCAAGCGGGTGATCGCCGAAATGGGCGGGAAGGACGCCATCCTGGTCGACGAATCCGCCGACATCGAGGCAGCGGCCTCCGGCATCATCGCTTCCGCTTTCGGCTACCAGGGCCAGAAATGCTCGGCCTGCTCCCGCGCCATCATCCATTCCGCCGTCTACGATCACATGGTGGAACGGCTCAACGCGCGGGCGAAGCAACTGAAAGTCGGGCCTGCGCACGATCCCGCCAACGACATGGGGCCAGTGATCAGCGAACGGGCGCAACGCACTATCCTCGGTCATATCGAGCGGGGCAAATCGGAGGCTCAACTTACCGCCGGCGGCGCCATCGTAAACGGCCCCGGGTTCTATGTGCAACCCACCATCTTCTCCGGTGTCGCCCAGTCGAGCCCGTTGTTTCGCGAAGAGATCTTTGGACCTGTGCTCTCCGTCACCCGCGCCAACGACTTTGAGCACGGCCTTGCCCTCGCCAACGATTCCGAATACGGGCTGACGGGCGCCGTTTACTCTAGAGACCGCCAGAATCTCGAGGCCGCGGCGAGCCGCTTCTTCGTCGGCAACCTTTACCTCAATCGCAAGTGCACGGGGGCCATGGTGGGCGCGCACCCTTTCGGTGGCTTCAACATGTCCGGGACCGATTCGAAAGCTGGGGGTCCGGACTATCTGCTGTGGTTCCTGCAGGCGAAGTCGGTGGCCGAGAAGCTTTCCTAGCCGTTGGCCCACAGCCGGCCATCTATCGCAGGTTCACCCAGATCGGCGAACTCCAAGCCAGATGCCCGTCGGCCTGCTCCACCCGGACATAGTAGTAACTCGACCCCCGTTCCGCGCTCGCGTCGCGAAAGGAAAACGCAGCATCGATCGTACCGGGCGTTGCCTGGTGCAAATACTTGCCATTCCGGATTACACTGGTCTTCTTCACCGGACCCGCCCCCCGCACCCGTACCTTCAACTCCGGAACCGAGTTCGCCTCGAACTCCTCGCCCATGAAGTGATCTCCCATCCGGAAATCGAGCAGGATATTCTCGGTGGCCCCATAGGTGCGCCGCTTCCGGATCGCTTCGACCATCCCGTTGCGCGAACCGTCGGCGCTGTATACCATCGCGAAGGAAAGATGCGTCGAAACATGGTCTGAACTTGCGATCACGCCGATCCGCACGCCCTTCTCCCACGCCTTCCAGATGAACCCGGAGGGATTGAAATTCAAGTCCTGCTGGCCGGCCGGAACGTTCGCGCTCCGTTTGTGCGCCGCTGGCGCACCTTCATGCTCATAGGATTGCCGGGCGCCTTGAAAAATCTCGGCCACGGGTTGGACGTTGTCGTCCACCTGCGTCCAATCATTCCCCTGGCTGGTGGCCAGCGTATGCGGAATGGCGATACCGCCCGTTTCGCGCACAGCATCGTAGAGAAGCCTGGTATCGTTTGAAACCAGATCCCCGGTGATGATGGCGTATGTGGACCAGTGCTCCGGCATATCGGGCCGCGTGAACAACCTCACCACCGGTATGTTCCGCGCTGCGTGAATGATGTTCTTGTGACCGTTCGGCCAGTGCGGCGTCCGTTCGTAACCGAACAGCGACGAGTAGCGCCCTGGGACGTGATGCATCTCGGTCACCTTTTGAATCAGCCACCACCAGTACTCGTTGTCGCCGCCGGCGCTGTGGTCAGTGATGGCTCCGAAATCCATCTCGGCCGCATCGATCATGTAGCGGAAGAAGTCAATGATCGATCCGTCGGCGCGGCCGCCACTGTCGGTGGATAGCTCGGTGTGGCGGTGCAGATCGCCCTTGTAGAGGCGCAATGTCTGCCCGTTCCAGGCTACACGGTGCGCCCGCATGGCGCGCACGGATTCGCGCTCGGCCGAGACGTCGTGGGTCGGCGCCGGATCCGGAGCCGCGCGTGCGTCAACGAACTGGTAGGGACGTGGTTTGGTGAACGGCGTCAATACGCAGCTCCAGATCTGGTTGGCGCCCGGGATGTGTAGCTGCATGTCGTCGCGATTGTCGGTATGCCAGAACGCCCAGAATTGACCGTTGGGGGCAGCGGCCGCCGACATGGTGGAACTCATGCGATCCCGGCTGCGCGGCAGTTCTGACGCGGGCATCCATTCGTTGCCGTCGTAGTGGGTGATGTATGTGCCCCAATAGCCGCGCAAACCCATCGCATTCGGCGTGTTCTCGCGATCGACGGCCCAGGTCCACGTGGCATAACGGCTGATGCGGTGCCGGTACATCAGCCAGACGCGTCCGTCGCCATCGGCGAACAGGCGGGGCGCGTGCATCCATTTTTCCTCGCCCGCGAGCATCGCCGTCGAAACGTCCTTTGCCGTTTCCATCCAACGGCCGTTCTGGAGCACGCGAATGCGAACTGAACGTCGATCCCCAATCAGTGTGCCGGCCGTCTTTACGCCGAGGCTGACGCCGCGTGTATCCTTGCTCCAGTTGACGCCAAGTTCTTCCCACGCCACCCAGAGGCGATCGCCGGAATCGTACACCGCGGTGACGTTGGCCTCGCCGGTCAGCGTGGACGCCACCGGCATCTCGGCGTCCCACTGCCCGTTGCGCAGAGTCCGGGCGAGCACGTCGTAGTTGCCGTTGCGATAGGTGTCCCACACCACGGTGGCGTGTCCGGCCGAATTCACGGCGATCGCCGGCGACC
>JBGSME010000605.1:0-3482 GCA_041740335.1 Bryobacteraceae bacterium
TTTCGAATGCCTTGGTGTCGCGCCGTTTCACAGCGTCGATGAGGCGAAGGTCAGCGGGTGTTTCGAAGGCGCTGGCGGTGAGCGCTACCGCCAACACGGGAATCAGTAAGTTCATCAGCCCCATCCCGCGAACCTTAGAGATCGGAAAGGTGCTGGAGAGTTCCGGTGCTGTCGCCGAGCTTTTCGGCGGGTACGCCGGCCTTATCGAGCATGGCGAGCAGCAGGTTGTTCATGGGCGTTTCTTTGGGATAGCAAACGTGGCGGCCGCCCTTCAGCGCGCCGGAACCGCCGCCGACCAGGACCAGGGGCAGATCGGTATGGGTATGGTGATTGCCGTCGGAGATGCTGCTGCCGTAGAGGATCATGGAGTGGTCGAGCAGTGTGCTGTCGCCATCGGGAGTGTTCTTCATACGGTCGATCAGATAGGCGAACTGTTCGACATGGTGTCCATTGATCTTGATCGTTTTCGCGATCTTGTCGGGATCGTTCTGGTGGTGGGTGCAGTTATGGTGCCCGTCGGAGATGTCGATTTCGCGATAGGCGCGATTGCTGCCTTCGCGGGCGAGCATGAAAGAGACGACGCGGGTAAGGCCGGCCTGGTAGGCGATGACCATCAGGTCCATCATGAGGCGCGCGTGATCGGCGAAGCGCTCCGGCGCCGAGAGAGGCAACTCGATGACCGGCATCTTGATCGATGCGTTCTGCTCCTCGGCTTTTTGAATGCGGCGCTCGATGTCGCGAACGGCATCGAGATACTCGGTGAGCTTCCGGCGGTCACCGGATCCAAGGCGGGTCTGCAACCGGTCCACGCTGCCCTTTACGAAATCGAGAAGGCTGGCGCGCTCGCGGATGGATTCGAGGCGCGATGCTGCGCCGGTGCTGTCGCCGTCGCCAAACAGCCGTTCGAACAGCACGCGCGGATTGACTTCCATCGGATTCGGGGTGGTGGGGGTGCTCCAGGAAACGGTATTGGTGTAAGCGCAGCTATAGCCGGAATCGCATCCGCCGGCCAGGCTGGGGGCTTCGACGCCGATTTCGAGCGACGCGAATTGGGTCTTCTTGCCGAATTCGCGGGCGGCGATCTGGTCGGCGGAAATGCCGGAGCGGATATCCGCGCCCTCGGTCTTTTTGGGATGAACACCGGTCAACCACGTAGCGCCGGCGCGCGCATGGTCACCGCCGCCATCGCCTAGGGAGTGGCCGCTGACCTGCGCGAGATTGCTGAGCACGAGAGTCCGGTCCCGGAAGGGTTCGAGAGGCTTCATCGTGGAATTGAATTCGAAGCCTGCGCCTTCGGTCTTGGGCAACCAATGGGTGCCGATGATGCCGTTGGGCACGTAGACGAAGCCGAGGCGGACGCCCGGATTGGCGGCCGTTTTTGAGGTGGCGGCGAGGGCGGGCACCATGGAATCGAGCAGGGGCAGCGCGAGAGCGGCGCCGGTCCCGCGTAAAAAGGTCCGGCGATGGAGGTGCTTCCTGGTAATAATCATCGTTCCACTGTTCTCCTCATTTGAAAAGGTGTGCTTGCCGTGACGGCGTGGATCAGGTCTCGCATGCGGTAGTCGTTTTCCCGCGACGCACGCAGGATTGACCGGATCGTGGGCTGATCATAGTATTCGACGCCGCGGCCCAGAGCGTAGGTGAGCAGGCGTTCGGCGACGGTGGAAACGAACTCATCGCGGCGCAGTGTGATGAGGGCTTTCTTGAGCCCGGCCGGACCGTCGAACTCGGTTCCATCGGGAAGTTTGCCGGAGGCGTCGATCGGGGATCCGCCGTCCTGGTTGCGCCACTGCCCGATCCCATCGTAGTTCTCCAGGGCGAAGCCGATTGGATCCATTACGGCGTGACAACCGGCGCAACCGGGGTTGGCGCGATGCAGTTCCAGCGCGGCGCGGAGACTTCGATGGGCGCCGCTGCCCTGTGTGGTGGCCTCGAGAGCGGGGACATCGGCGGGCGGCGGGGGCGGCGGCGCGCCGAGGAGGTTATCCAAAACCCACTTTCCGCGCTGGACCACCGAGGTCCGGTTGGGCGGAGAGGTTACGGTGAGCAGGCTGGCCTGCCCGAGCAGACCGCCGCGGTTAGGATCGTTGAGAGCCACGCGGCGGAACTGCGATCCGTAGATCCTGGGAATCCCGTAGTGCTTCGCCAGGCGTTCGTTGAGGAACGTTTCGTTGGCGCGAAGCAAATCAAGAACGCTGCGATTGTCGCGAAGGATGCTTTCGAAGAACAACCCGGTTTCCTGCTGCATGCTCCAGCGAAGGCTTTCGTCGAATTCCTTAAATATGACAGGGTCCGGCTTGGCGGCGGCGAGATTGCGAAGGTGGAGCCACTGGCCGGCGAAATTCGTGACGAGCGCGCCGGACTTGGGATCATCGAGCATTCGCTCCACCTGCTGCTTCAGCACCGCGGGGCTGGCCAGTTTGCCGGCGACGCCGAGTTCGAGCAACTGGTCGTCTGGCACGCTGCTCCAAAGGAAGAACGAAAGCCGCGACGCGAGATCCACGCCGTTGACGCGCTGCATTGGGGAGGCGGAAGCAGAGCCAGTTTCGGCGCGGAACAGGAATTCCGGCGAGATCAGAATCGCTTCGATCGCCTTCTGGATCCCGTATTCGAAACCGCGTTTGCGATGGGCCTGCTGGAAAAACGCCACGAGGGGCCGGACGTCGTCCGGAGTGACGGGACGGCGGTAGGCGCGCCGGCTGAGTTGGCTGAGGATTCGCTCGGCGCAACCGGTTTCTTCGGCGGGTGCTTTCGGTTGGCAGATGAAAACCTTGCGGCGGCTGGCTGTATCACCGGGGCCCGTGGCGTTGAAGGGGCCGGAGATTGTCAGGCTGGCGATTCGCGGCAGGCTACCGGAGATGCCTGGCGTAGTTGTTCGCCGGAGGCTTGCACCGTCCATCCGCAAGTCGATTTCAACCGGCTTCGAGGTGGGGCGGCGGCCTGGGATCACAGACAGTTCCGGCCTGATCGATTCCCGGGGAAAGGTAACAGCCACGGTGCGGAGGCCGGCCTTTATAGTAAGCCGAAGCTCGATCGGCGCATCGCCGGAGGGGGAATTGGGCGCTCCGAAGTTTACCCGCAGGACGTATTCGGCGTCGAGCGGAAAATAGTGACGGGCCGAGACTCCACCGGCGGAGTTGAACGGAAGGTCGTCGCTCACCCGTTCGAGCCGCGGCGGCACCGGCGCCGAGTTGCGAGGTTCACGGCGGGTTTCGAAGGCTTCTTCCACTGCTTTGATGGTGATGTCGCCGACGATGGAACGGGAGATCTTTCGCGCCACGGAAAGGTATCGATCGAGCAGCGTGGCCGATAGGGACAGCACGTCGCCGATATTGTCGAAGCCGTAGCCCGAGTCATCCACCGGCAACATTGCGCCGGCGTCGATGTCGAGATCGAAGACGTCGCGGACGGCGTTGCTGTACTCGGCGCGATTCAGGCGGTGGATCGCGGGACGGCCGGGATTCGGATTGGCCGCCGCCTCG
>JBGSME010000606.1:0-4971 GCA_041740335.1 Bryobacteraceae bacterium
ATGTGGACGCCATCTCTCCCAAAGGGGCGATCGGCCTGATGCAGTTGATGCCAAGCACAGCCGCCGAACTGGGCGCCGATCCGCACGACGTGGAGCAGAACGTCGACGCCGGGACGCGCCACTTGCGCGATTTGCTGATCCAGAATGACGGATCCGCCCACCGTGCGCTCGCCGCCTACAACGCCGGACAAGGCGCGGTGGATCGCCACCACGGGATTCCGCCGTACCGCGAAACTACGATGTACGTCGAAAAAGTCCTGCGGAATTATCTGAAATTATCCACCAATAAACCCTGATCCTTACTGCCGCGGATCGATGTGCCGGCGTTTCCGCTGCAGCCGTTCCTCCGGCGTGGACGCGTCCCCATAGAGCGACTGCTCCCAGGACCCGTAGCTCGGGTTCGGCAACAGGATCCATTTGGCGCCCCAATATTCCGCGTACGGAGCGGCCAAGGCGGCGCGGTCCTGGAGCGTGCCGCGAACGTTCGAAAGAAAGTCGCCCAAGTCGTCGCCAATCAGCAGCGCGACGCGGTACCGTTCCGCCACCTTCTTGCGGCGTTCCCCTTTGTCGGAGCCCTGGCCCACTTCCCCGCGCGTGAGCACCGTATCTTCGTTTGACGCAAGCGGGAGGCCGAGCCGGGCCAGATTCGCCCGCGTGGCCTCCTCCTGCGCCTGATCCCGATTGGTGACATAGAACACGCGAACGTTGCGCGAAGCCGCGTAGCGGCAGAAGTCGAGCGCGCCGGGGATCGCTTCGGCCTTGCTCTCGCGGACCCACTGGTCCCACTGCGCGGGATTGAAGTCGATACCAGCAAGCACTTGGCGAGCCTGCCCCGGAGCGTTGTCGAGCACCGTCTCGTCGATATCGAGGATCACCGCGGGCGGGAGTTTGCGGACGTTTCCGGTCTGCTCGACGGCGGCGGTCCAGCGTTTGTCCTTGAGGGCACGGTCCAGTTGAATTCGGGCCTGGCGGTAGGCCTGCTGGCAGGCGGCGCGCCATTCGACGGCGGTCTGGGTCCAGAGGGTGGGGATTAGTTTTTGGTGAGTGGGCGGGTCCGGCGGTTGGGCGGAAAGGGAAAAGGCAAGAGTAAGAATTGGAAGCCAGCGAAGCATCTCGCCCAATGATAGCCTGACGGATATGGACGTGAGCCAGTTAGAGCCGTTAACCGGAATTGTGTTGGGGGGATTGGGTAATTTCGCCGGGAAACTTTTTGGTGACACCTGGTGTGCGGTGTGGGAGCCGAAATTCAAATCGGTGGCCGCGGGTGTGTATTCGCAGTGGATGGAAACCGTGGCCGGGAACGACGATGAGAAGAAAGCGCGTGCGCTCGCGGCGTTTTTCCAAAGCGAAGTCACAATTTCGGAAACAGGAAAGGTCCTGAAGGATCAATATCGCGACGTGGATTTCGATGTTCTCGATGCGGAACTGAGGGTAAGCTGCAAGACAGCCGGAGTGCCCCCGCCGAAGGTGAACATCCCGGAACTGCTGGACTCCCTGGTGCGCGATCTGGTGGACTTGCTCGACGAGAACCCGGAATTCGCCAAGCGGTATCAGAAGCCGTTGCGCCGGGCGATGGAGGTATTCGCCGGATCGGAGGCGTCCATCCAAAACGACTCCGTGGCACGGCAGAAATACCTCGCGCAGTGCGTGAAGCATCACAAGTTCATCCACTTCGGGGGAATGGCGCATGTAGACGATCATGACTCGATTCCGCTGGAGAAAGCGTTCGTGATGCCTCGAGTCGTCGAGTTGGCTAAGGATGCGAAGCCCGTCGAGGCGCATCGCCTGCTGACAGGCCGGAAGCCTCCGCGGAAGATCGTGATTCTCGGCAAACCGGGCGCGGGCAAGACGACTCTACTGAGCTGTTTGACGCTCGAACTGGCAGCCTCGCGGAGGAAACTCAAATGGGCACAGCAGTTACCCACTTTGCTCCCGGTGTTTGTCCGCGTTCGCGATCTCGATCTTGATTTGGTGAACCATCCCGGCTCGACGATCTGGGACAGCCTGCGGCGCGAATGCACGCGGGTTCTGCAGATGACCGTGCCCTTCGGATTCCTCCGGCGTCAGATGGCGCGGGGCGGGTTGTTGTTCCTGTTCGATGGCTTGGACGAGGCGTCGACGGCAGCGCGCCGGCACACGGTGATGGATGCTATCCGGGCATTCACCGACACGCTGGGGGATTCAAGCCGGGTGGTGATCACCAGCCGGCCCCACGACTATGCCGACAAGAAGTTCGACTCGGCCGAATTCACTCACTATGACCTTTGCGAGTTCGACAAAGATGAGATCAAAACTTTCGTAGAACGGTGGCAGGCGATTCACGAACCGGACAGCACAAAGGCCGCGCGGAAGACAAAGAAGCTGCTCGACGCCCTGGAGCGGCATGAACAGATCGGAAGACTTGCCCCGAACGCGCTGCTGCTGGCGATGATCGTGAAGGTTCACTTCAGCGGCGGCGGCAACCTGCCGGACACGCGCGCCGAGCTGTACGCCAAGTGCTCGGAAACAATGCTGAAGACGTGGATCGAGGCGAAGGGATTTCCCGCCAGCCCCTTGACGAAGCGGCAAAAAGAGAAGTTTCTGGGGCGGCTCGCCTACAAGCTCCAGACGTCGGACAGGTTCGCGAACGCAAAGGAAGGTGTCGCCCTCACCCTGAAGAAGCGCGAGTTGGAGGGCGATCTGGAAACATTCCTGAAGGAGGCAACCGGCCCTTCGCAATGGGGCGAGGCCGAAGCGTTGGTGGAGCGTCTGCACGCCCGGGAGGGAGTGCTGGTGGACTACGGCCGCGAACAGTTCGGCTTCGTACACCGCACCTTCCAGGAATATTTCGCGGGATGGCACCTTGCGGAAGAAAGACGCGAGGAACTGGAGCGGCTGGCCTTCCTGGAACCACGGGGCTGGAATGAGACGCTCTATCTGGGTGTTGCGCAACTGAACGAGGAAGCGCGCCGCTCTCTGCTGGAGAAGCTCGTCACGCGCAGCCGGGTTGTGTTTGCACTTCGCTGCCTCGAATCGTCTGAGAATCAGGACCGCTGGCTGCAGACGCTGATTCCCTTCCTCGCGCGGCGGTATTCGGAGGCTCGTGAGTACCGCCAGATGACGCCCGGCGAGGCTGCGCAAGCCGTATTGGGGCGAGCGGAGTTACCTGGGATTCTTGGGGGTCTGTTCAGACTCGAAGATCGTGCAGGCCCGGCGCTGGCGGCGGCGGTGGAGCTTGCCGAAGAACTGGCAGAGCTCGGTGACAAGACGGCCAAAGTCGAGTTGGAGAAGTTCTGGGCCGAGGCCAACGCGTGCCCCGAAGACCCCCTGGAAGAAATGGTCGAGGTGGGCGATGGTATCTTGATGGGCAAATATCCCGTCACGAACCTCCAGTTTGAGCGCATGGTCCCAGGGCGCAATAAAGGCCGTTATGAGGTCTCGCTCGAAGATGATCAACCAGTGGTTGCCGTCAACAGGTACGAGGCCGAACTCTATTGCCGGTGGCGAGGCGGAGGCGCGACGACGTTCCGTTTGCCCAGCGAAGAAGAATGGCTGCGGGCCTGGGGCGATAAGAAGTATCCATGGGGCGACGAATTCGACAAAACGAAGTGCAACACGCGTGAGAGTGACATCGGCAAGACCACGCCAGTCGAGAGGTACAACCATTGGCCGAGCCCGGCCGGGTGTTGCGATCTTGCGGGGAACGTCTGGGAATGGACATCGAGCCAGTGGTCGCCGACGGGTTCGAGTCCAGTGATCCGAGGCGGGTCGTGGTACCTCAGTAGTCTAGACGCGTCCCGCTCGGGCGGGCGTAACAGCAACGATCCGGAGAGCCGCTACAGCAGCATCGGTTTTCGTTGCTCCAGGACATAGCCTTCCACTCTTCCCTTTTTTCTGTTACCCTTTTCTCTCTACCTCCTACGTAGCGCTGAGGCGTGGAGAAGAAAGGGGGCGGGGCTATGCCCCGCGAAAATTTTTTTCATGGCCGAGAAAGAGAATGTGCTCACCAAGACCGACGACTTCATCACGTGGTTTCTGCCGAAGGTGGAGAAGTTTCCCCGCAACTACAAATTCCTGATCGGCGACCGGTTGGTGCAGCTCCAGTTGGATCTGATGGAGAACCTGATTGAGGCCTACTACCAGAAGCAGAAGCTCCAGCCGCTGCGAACGGCGAATATCAATCTCGAGAAGCTGCGGCGCCTGCTTCGGATTTCCACAGAAATGCGGTTTCTTCCTCGGAGCTAGTCAAGCTGCAGGACGAATTGAGGAGCTGGAGTTATCAGCCTGGCCCATATACGACGTTTCGCATCGATGAACCGAAGCCGCGAATGATCAGCGCACCGGGACCGCGTATGCAAACCGAGTGGGTAAGGGGAGCCACAAAGCCCTGGACCGCTGTACGGAGTACGCGCGCAAGTACGAGTATGTTCTCCAATGTGACATCCGCCAGTTTTTCCCGAGTATTGACCATGAGATCCTGTTCGGCCTGCTTACAAAACAGGTCCTTGACGAAGACGTACGCCGGCTGATGCGCCTGATCCTCGATCACAGCAACGAGCAACCGGAAGCGGTGTTCTATTTTTCGGGCGACGACCTCTTCACTCTACTTGGACGAGCTGGACCACTATTTGAAAGACGGACTCGGCGTACCCGGGTACGTGCGGTATGTAGACGACTTTCTGATCTTTTCGGACTCGAAGGCGGACCTGCACGAATACCATCGCTTAACTGGGGCGCGACTGGAGCGGTTGCGCCTGTTACTCCATGAACGGAAGACGCGTGTGTACGCAACCCGAGAGGGGATTTTGTTTCTCGGATTCAGGGTGTTTCCGGCGCACAAAAGGCTAGTGGCCAGATCGGTGAAGCGGGCACGGCGGCGCCTCGCGCGGCTAACCCGGGAATGGGATCGCGGCGAGACCGCCATCGGCGATGCGGCCATCTCGATCCGCGCCTGGGCGGCCCATGCCGGACATGGAAATACTTACGGTTTGC
>JBGSME010000607.1:0-7076 GCA_041740335.1 Bryobacteraceae bacterium
CGCCTCGAACTTCCCGCACAGCCTCCGCCCCGTATTACCTCCCAACCCGCCCATTTTGTAGTGAAGACCTAGCAGGTACGCTTGCTGATTCTGCTGGACTTAACCCTCACCAAACCCTCCAACTGCGAAAGTCAGGCTAGGCACCCATGATCTCGGAGCCCCCTCACACCCTCTTCCTTCAGTGTGAACTATTGGACGAGCAGAGAGGCTCCACGACGGGCCTCTTCTTTATGCCGAGGGAGGTCCCCACACGACCGCCCAGTCCTTCTCGCATGCTTCAATGTCCTTTTCCAAGTCGAGCGAGAACAAATCGTTCTGCGAACGAATGACCATGAGCATTACGGCATGCGCGTTTGTCAACGCGAAGTCCGCGTCGTGGCGGCGCTGCTCCGTCCGCTCTTGATCAGGCTTCTTGTTGTGTTCCTGCATTGCTGACGTGAGGCTCACATGAACGTGCATGTTCGGCATGGCGTATGCGCCCATGTAGAATTTCGTGTACGGTTCCCCCACGTTCCGAGCTTGTGCCACGACGCCGTTCTCATCCCACGAGAACGCTGTACCTGTGGCGTGACACTGTTTGCAGAGTTCAACCTGAAACTCGGGCTTGATCTTTTCCCGAAACTCTTTGATCTGCGCCACAGTTGTCGTTCCGGCCATCATTTTGTCGAACTCTTCTTCACTGGTGAGTTCCACGGCTGAAAGCATGACTTTGTATTCCTGGATAGCGGCATACCTGACAAAGCGCTCTGCCTTCTCCGGGTGTTTGATCATGTACGCCAGGGCGACGGCGCGTTCGTACAGTCCCCGAACGAGTTTCGTTGCTCCGATGCCCCAGCCGTGGACGGCCAAAAACAAGATCTCAAGGAAGTCGACGCGGCACGTTTCGCCAAGGTTGAAGGCGATATATTGAAGGCGGTCCGTTGGCTGGTACTCTCGACCGAACGTCTTGTTCGCCAAGATCATCAACCGCTCGAAGGCGTCATAGAATTTTGGATTGCGGTCGAAAAACGCGTTCGACTCCGGCGTCGCTCCCCAGTGAAATTCCATCGGCTTCATTTTCCTATGCGTGCGGTATCGCCGACAGAGCGCCCACGTGAGAAGGGCACTCGCCCCCCCGGCGATGATGATCTTGGTCGCGGTCCGCAATCGTGTTTGAGAGCTTACTACAAAACGCGCCCGGCTTAAGCTCGGGGTGCGTAGACGAGGACCACCCATTGCTGCAGCGGATTACTCCCCGACAAGTCGGCCAGCATCTGGTAACCGTGCGTCGCGGTCAACTTGACGAGTAACGCCCTACTCGCGGAAGTGCCCATTCTCCAGCGGCGTTGCGGAAACATTCGTTTCTGCAACGATCAGGCAACCTATCGATTTGCTGGGGTATGAGCGTTGCGAAACTGTATTGCGAAATCGCCAGCGATGGCGACAGGTTTGCGCAACCGGCATTCTCGTCAGGCCGATACGCCAAATAGCGTGCAAACTTCTACGCCAGATCATTTGCAAAGTGACAGGCAATCAGCGTCAGATCGTTCGCGGCGCTGAGAACCGCGCGGTCGTAGCTGGGCACTCCATACCCATACTTCCGCAACAAAGCCCGTTTCTGGGTCTCCGTTCTGGCTCCGTCGAATTGCCGCTTCATCGCAGGGGTCCATTCCGCCGAGTGGACCAGAAGCGCCCGGATGGTTTCCGGCCAGCGCCGCGGCATCGCCGCTGTGATTCTACCCGCGAGATTGCTCGCCAGCGCGGTCGCGGCGCTGGTTTCCCGAAAAATATCGAAGTGCCTCGTTGTAGGATCCCGGTATGTCGTCAGAAGGCCAAGATCGTCCGGGCAATCGCACAGATCTCCGGAACTCGCCCAGTTTCCCCCTTCCATGAGAACTTCCGGCTTGATTGGCCACTGCCGCTCCCAACCAACTGAGGTGCGGCTTCCCGGACTCAACTCGCCATCGGGAGCCACTGGCTCCCAACCGGCAAACGAAGGGTCGGAAATAACCGTCTTCTCGGTAAAGGCACCAACCGTGATCGCGTTCCATGCCTGTCCCGGATTTTCGACAGGTTCCGTGTCGTTTCTGGCGGGGTAATCCTTCTGCGAGATCCCGTCCCGGATGTTGCCCGCCGAGATCAGGACCAGCCGGCGTATCGACTCGTCCCCAAAACAAAGCTGATCGACGGCGGCCGACCATGAGGACGGACGGCCGCGGTTCGTACCGATATCGCTCGTAACCGCAAGGCAGACCGCCCTTCGCCGGTCCGGCGCGCCAAGCTCTGCCCGCGCCACGGATTCCTTCGTGATTGCTCCATACAACTTCGGCTCGTTCTCGCCCGCATCGGGCAGAACCTTCACCGACTCCAGGCAATGCGTCAACACCACCGGCGTACTCGATTCGAGCAGTGGCAGCAGATCCCCGTAGATCGCGGTGCCAGCCATGTTGGTGCCATGGCCGCGGTGATCGCCACCCTGCCATGCAGGATCGTATTGGTGCACATCCCTACTGTCGATTGCAGGAGCCAGCAGTGGATGCTCCCGGGTGACACCGGTGTCAAGAACACAGACGGACACATCGCCGCTCGGGGCGATCACTCTTCCTGCTAAATCCAACGACCACTGCGACTGCTCTGTGTTCGGCCAGCGCAGAAACTCCGCCGGCGTATCTTTGGCCCGGCGGATCTCCGCAATCGAGCTGCTGTTCAGATACAGCTTTCCAAGGCCGTGTAAATCGCAGTAGACCAGCCGTACTTCTCGATCCGGAAACACAAGCCCGTCTTGCTGCACCGGCAACCCCAGCCCGTTGGCAACCGTGTGGAACGCTTCCACCGACCCGCGCCGGATCCAAAGCTCCCACCAGATTTCTTCGTCGGGCCCGGGAAACATCGAAGGGTCATCCGTGTAAAGGGAGCGAACGGCCGCCAGGCTGACGCGATCGATGCGGGCAATCAGGTCCTCGTTCTTCGGCCTGGGTGGCTTGGGTGCAATGCCAGGCTTCTTCGGCGGCCGAGGCTTGGTGTCTTGCGTCCGGTATGCTTCGAGCTTCTCGAGATAGTGGTTGGCCGCATCGTCCGGAACGAATACCGTCGCCACCGCCAGGTCGTTGACGGAAGCCGGCCGGAAAGATACAAGTTCGATACCTTTGCGCTTGCTCTCCAATAGCTCACCAGCAACTTCAGAACCGGCCGGTATGAGGAAATCCAGATAGAAGCCCCACGTACCAGTGAGCAAATCGGGATCTCGTCCAGCCCGGACCACGGCGGCCTCCTCGATCGCTGTTTCTAGCGAAGACTTCAGGCTCGCGACATGTGCGAATCGGTTTCGTCGCGGCAGCTTACGACCGCGTGCGGACTGTCGGCTCGTAAAGGCTTCTGGTCGGCCGTTGCCTCCCAGATAGATGTGCGGCAAGTCCCGACGGAAATCCGCCATCTACTGCCAAGCCGCCTTTCGCTCCCGCAGGGCCGATAGCAGGGCCTCAGAGGTGATCCGCTTCGATCCGGCAAGCACCGCGTGCTTCGCCGCCTCTTCGCTGGATCTGGCAAGGTCTGCCTGGCTGAGGCCTTCCGCCTCCGGAAGAACCTCGGTCCAGTCGAGAGAGTTTGTCTCGAAAGGCGCCAATTTTCGCCGCAGAATTGCCTCCGCCAGCGGCTTGTCCGGAAGGGCGTACTGAATCACATCGTCAAAACGCCGGAACAAAGCGCGGTCCAGCATTTCCGGATGGTTCGTCGCTGCGACAATCAGGCTGTCGGAGGAATCGCTCTCGAGTAGCTGCAGGAACGAGTTGAGCACGCGCCGGATTTCGCCGACATCGTTTGCCCGTGTCCGGTGCGCGCCGAGCGCGTCGAACTCGTCGAATAGGTATACACCTCGCGTTTGACGGATAGCGTCAAAGACCAGCTTCAACTTCGCCGCCGTCTCGCCCATGAACTTCGTGATCACGCCCTCCAGCATGATCGTGAACAGCGGCACGTGTAACTCACCTGCCAACGCCGACGCAGTCATCGTTTTCCCGCAGCCCGGCGGGCCGACAAATAGTAGCTTGCGCCGCGGCTGCAGACAATGCTCCCTTAGCTTCTTCTGCTGCCGCTGCTCCACGATCACACGCTTCAGCCTCTCCGATAGGGGCTCCGGTATCGCCATGTCGGCCAGACGCAAGGCCGGTGTCTGTACCGACAACAGTGTCGCCAATTCACCGCGGGGCTCCAGCACGATGACCTGCCCCAGCCGGTTATGCGCCGCGGACGAACGGCGTTTGGCTTCGTCAATCAGATCGCGCAATTGCTGGGCGATCGCGCCATGTCCCAGCCGAGCTTCATGTGCTGCCGCCTGCATCGCCACCGACAGGAACTCCTGATCATCACCTTCAAGGTGACTCTTCAGCAGCGCGATCATGTGGCGGGCAGCGCTCACTCGTTCTCCAGCAAAGTCCATGATAGACGTTTCTCAGCGGCAACCAGGGCTCTCATGGCTCATCTATCCATCAATATCTCGCCGATGTCGAACAATCCACAACACCAATGACGCCCGCTGCCAACCCCTCGCGCAAACAACGCACTCTGGAACGTCCCGAATCGCTCGCCCGGCCCGTCTCATCTTGCTGTGAGTTCGGAGCCTGCGAAACACTTCGGACCGATAATCGGCTATCTTCCCCTGGATCGTCCAAAACTCCTCGAAGCGGACGCCCGCCACATCCCCGCTCAAGCCGGCATACCCAAGTCAGTATCCGCATGCCCCTCGCCGGAGAATATCCGAAGAATCTCCGTGTCGCCAAATACCTCTCACCGTATTCGGCGAAGCTCAATCGCCAAAGGAGTTCGTCCGGCTTCTCTCAGAGCAACCAATGAGGCGCGCCACCTGTCAACAAGCCGCTGAAGGACGACGCTGCACAGACTTCCAAAATTTATTTCTCCCATCCCCTCAACAACATCCCCAAATCGGGTTCGCCGACGAAGCACCCCCACCCCCGACACTGGAAACCGAGGTAAACCATGTCGAAAAAACGCCGATTCTCACTTGCCGGAATGAAGGCATCCCAGGCGCCGCCAAGCCAGCCAAGGCCCAACGGAGCCAAGTCCCCCGGACCCTCCACCCCCCAGGCCAAGACCGCCATCCTTCTCAACGCCATCAAACACCGCCTCACCGCAAAATCCATTCTCCTCCCCGGCGAGGACCCCGCCGCCCTCAAAGCCCTCGCCGACTCCCTCCTCGGCGCCCACCAACCCGCCACCGACGAAGAGTTCCTCCTCCTCGAAGAACTCGTGGCCAACAAATGGAGAATTCGCCGCATGTGGGAATCCGAACAAAGCCTCGTCCGCGTCGAAATGCTTCGCCAGAAGCAAGCCGCCGAAGCCGAGTTCCAAGCCGCCGAGTCCGACATCCTCTACGCCGTCGCCCTCCAAAAACTCACCGACGATTCGAAGACCCTCGCGCACATCCACCGCCAGGAAGTCCGCTACACCCGCGCCGCCGACCGCGCCCTCAACCAGCTCCGCATCGCCCAAACCCTCCGCCGCGAACTACACCGGGAACTAGAGAATGTCGAAAATTCAAGTACCCCCGAAAGTCCCGTGCCGAACCAGCCAGCCAACACCAACGAAACAAACCACTTGAAAACCGGAAACACAAAAATTCAAAACAACCCCAAGCCCCCCGAAAACTACCCGCCGGAAGGGGTAGCTTCGATGCCCACCGAACACCTTCACGACGAGAAATAACCATGCCATCCACTCAAATCCACCATTCCCCGGACCTCACCCTCCGGCCACGCCCCGCGGCCCCTCCCGCCAACACCACAGCTACGTCCGGAAACCCCGACGAAATCATCCCAATTCTCATCTGGAAGCAATTCCAATCCGCCATCCTTCAAGCACTCACCCCCTTCAAGGAGCCGCGCGAGCGCGTCCTCCGCGCCATCCTCGACATGGAAACCAAACTCGGAGTCAGCATATGAAACTGCGTCACGTCATCGATCCCTCCACCTTCGCGCACGACCGCCTCGGCTTCCAACCCGATGCCAGACAGGCCCAAGTCCTCGACCCCTCCATCCGCCGCGGACTCCTCAACTGCTCCCGCCAATGGGGCAAATCCACCGTCACCTCCATCCGCGCCGTCCACAACGCCTTCTTCAACGAAAACTCCCTCACCCTCGTCCTCGGCCCACCGAACGCCAATCCGCCGAACTGGTGCGAAAATGCCGCCAATGGCTCTTGCAACTCGATATCAAGCCCCGCACCGACGGCTCCAACAAGACCTCCATTCTCCTCCCTAACGGAGCACGCATCGTCGGACTCCCTGGCCGCGAAGAAAACATCCGAGGCTTTTCCGCCGTCTCGCTTCTCCTGATCGACGAAGCCGCGCGAGTCCCGGACGAGCTCTATCATTCCGTCCGCCCCATGATCGCCGCCGCCGGCGACTCCGCCTCCATCTGGCTCCTTTCCACGCCCAAAGGCAAGCGCGGCTTCTTCTACGACGAATTCGCCGATCCCAAAACCACCTTCACCTCCGTCACCGTCCCCGCCACCGAATGCCCGCGCATCTCGCCGGACTTCCTCGAACAGGAACGCAACTCCCTTCCTGAGCACCTATTCGCCCAGGAGTACATGTGCCAGTTCTCCCAGTCCGCCGCCGGACTCTTCAACGAATCAGACATCGAAGCCGCCTTCCGCGACGAACTCCCGCCGATGTTCCCGCAGAACGATCCCTTCCCCGCCTACCCCAACTTCCCGCAATGCAACACCCTCTTCCCGTACCCCTACCAAGCCTTCTTCATCGGCGTCGACATCGGCCAACGGCACGATTTCACTGCCATCGCCATCCTCGAACTCCTCACCGTTTTCACCAATGAAGTCGACCGCGTCACTTACGAGCGCAAGACGAAGTCCCACTTCCGGCTCCGCCACATCGATCGCATCCCGCTCAACACGGAGTTCGAATCCATCGTCGATTACCTCGTCCGCCTCGTCTCGCGCCAGGACCTCGTCGATCGCAGCAACGTAATCATCGACGCCACCGGCGTCGGAGCGCCCATCTATGAAATGTTCTACAAGCGCCGCGCCGCCCGCGAAGCCCTCCGCGTCGTCATCACCGGTGCCGA
>JBGSME010000608.1:0-2378 GCA_041740335.1 Bryobacteraceae bacterium
TTGTGAGTATCAGCCGGGACGGCGCACACCGATGGTCCAAACCGTACTTCGACGAGGCCTTGTGGGAACCGGGGTGCATGGGCAGTCTTGTACGTCATCCGAAGGGGATTCTGTTCTCGAACCCGTACAACCTCGACCGGACAGACGGACCGTCTGAACCCGGCTCGCGCCGCGATCGCAAGAACGTCAGTGTACAATTCAGCGGGGATGGCGGTAAGACATGGCCGGTGCGGCGGTCGATTGAGCCGGGTTGGTCCGGGTATTCGGATCTCGCAGCGGGGCCGAGCGGAAGGATCTACTGCTTCTATGAACACGGCGATCCTTCTGCGACACGGTTCCGGCCAATCGCCTTGAAGGTCGCACGCTTTGACCTGGAGTGGCTCACCGGGCGCTAGAACTGATGCGAAAGCGCAAAGCCAGTTCAGGCAGTCTCGATTGGTTGAAACAATGCAACGTAGACACTTTCTCGGATCCCTCGCGGCAGCTCCGGCTTTTGCCGCATCCGGCGCTCCCCGCTCGCGAATGCGAACGCTCGATGGCACCGGCAAGGTCTGGAATATCTGGAACCCGCCGGGCAGGTTCACAAAGAACCCCGACATGATCCGGTTTCCGAACGGCCGGCTGATGCTCGTGTTTTGCGAGACCGATCAGCACTGGGCGCTGGAGTTCAGCAGGATCACAACGCTCGAAAGCGCCGACAACGGCAAGACGTGGGGTAACCCTCGGATCATCGCTGAGGCCAACATCGCCAAGGGTGACGAGCGTTGGGTGACGCCGCGGATCACACGGCTGAAGAGCGGCCGCTTGATAGTGATCTGCGACCACGACGATTATCACTACTATCACGAGGATCGCCCCTCCGGAATCTGGATGTGGACGAGCGACGACGATGGCAAGACTTGGTCCAGGCCGCATCTCACCGGGGTCAGAGGCATCGAGCCGGGGCGTGTGGTGGAGCTCGGCGACGGTACGCTCTTGATGAACGCGCACATGGCGTTCCGCGACAACTACAAGATGGCCGAGTTTTGCATGCGATCCTCCGATGGCGGCCTGACGTGGAAGGATCTGGCGATCATCGCCAAAGATAAGGTTCACAACCATGTGGAGGGCCACATCCTGCAGATGCCCGGCGGCGCGCTGGCTTGTATCCTCCGCGAGAACAACCACCTGGGTTACCCGTCACATCACTGCTTCTCCTACGATCAGGGCCGATCGTGGACCAAGCCGCAGCCGCTGCCTTTCGCCGGTGACCGGCCCTTCGCGGAACCGGTGTCCGACGGCCGCGTGCTTGTAACTTATCGCAACCAGGCCGGCAACACCGGCACGCACGGCTGGATCGGCGATCTCGCCGCCAATGACGGGTATCAAGTGTCCGGTATACACTACGGCGATCAGGTTTCGCTCGAACAGGATGCGCTGCGAATTCACAAGCGGCCCAACGCAACGACGCGCTATTTGTTGATGCCGCCGGAATCGTTCCGGAGCGACGTCGTCTTCGAAGTACGGGCACGGGTCGATGGTCCTCCAGGCGAACCCATCGCAACGTTCCAGGTGAGCCGCCTGGGGCTGACGTTGGAGATTCTCCGCGACCAGATCTGGTGTGATTTCCGCCGCGGGTCTATGACATACCCGGCGCGTCCCGGCGTACCGCGTGTCGACGTGATTCATCGCGTCGACATGACCCGGTTCCATACGTTACGCATTCAGACCGATCATGCACGAATGGCGGTCTCGGTGGATGGCAAGGAAGTGATCCACGGCGTGATGATCCGAGAGTGGCCGCTCGAGCAGACCTACTTCGGCCGTAAGCCGGCGAGCCAGGGCGACGTGTGGTTCCAGCACGTAAACTATCACGCGGCGAACGAGTCGGAGCCGGATTTCACGTGGAACTGGCACGCCAGGCTTGGTCGATATCCCGATCAGTATCAGCTCGACCGGATGCTCGAAATCAATCCAAATCCTCCCGCCCAGGAGCAGCGTCCGGACAATGGGTATTCCTCGTGGCTGCAGCTTCCGGGCGGTGAGATCTTGATGGTGGATTACTCCAATCGAGGCGATAAGGCGCCTGCCGGGCATCTCTATGCGGCAAAATTCTCTCTTGGGGAGTTCGCTTCTTGACCCGCTGCATGCCGAGGAGTTGAATGGCTTCAGGAGCGCTCACATCAATACCTCTCTCACCACGCGTCCGAAGACGTCGGTGAGGCGATAGTCGCGGCCAGTGTAGCGATAGGTGAGCCGTTCGTGATCGATGCCGAGCAGGTGAAGCATTGTCGCATGCAGGTCGTGAATATGCACCTTGCCTTGCACCGCGTCCCAGCCGAAGTCATCGGTTGCGCCGTGGGCGATGCCGCGTTTGACGCCGCCGCCGGCCAGGAACA
>JBGSME010000609.1:0-7720 GCA_041740335.1 Bryobacteraceae bacterium
GCCTCCAACGCCGCCTCAGCCACCCGCACCCGCGCCTCACTGGTATCCACCGTGCGCGCGTCAAGAAACGGAGAATTCACCGGACTCAATCGCGTGATCACTTCGCCGGATCGCACACGGTCCCCCGCCTTCAACCGCAACCGCGTCATCAACCCCGCCACCGGCGCCGACACCACGTACCGTGACCGTAGCCGCGTCTTACCCTCTTCCTCCACCGTCACTCGTAGCGGACCCACCGTCACCCGCGCCGATTCCACCGCCACCGGCTGCGGACGCAGTCCGTACACGATTCCCGCTACAGTGATCGCGGTCAACACGATTATCCAAATCCACCGTTTCATCGGTCTTTCTATTCTCTCGCCTTCAGCACTTCCACCAGATCGAAATGATCCACTCGATGCCGCACAACCAACGCCGACACCACCGTCGCAATCAGCACAACCAGCGCCGCGAAGGCGTATGTACCCACATTCACCATCATCGGAACGCGGAACAACTCCGTCTGTGCGCTCGCCGCCATCACACCTGCCAGCGAATAGCCGATTCCACATCCCACCGGTATCGCCAAAAACACCAGCAGCGCGAGTTCTCCTAACAATATGTACGAAACCTCTCCGCGCGTATATCCCAGGACACGCAAACTCGCCAACTCCCGGCTCCGCTCGCTTAGCGTAATCCGCGCCGTGTTGTAGATCACTCCAATCGCGATAGTCGCCGCCAGTATGGTGTTGAAAAACGCGAACGTCAACATCTGCGCCGCCAGCGTCTCATAAAACGCACGCAAGGTGCGCATTCTGGATGCTGTGCCCGCTACCGCTGGCATCTCCCGCAGTCGCGCATAGATCCCCGCCTCCTTCTCCATGTCCGCCGATAGAAACGCGCCGGTAACTGTATCGCCCTCGCGCAGGAATCGGTTCAGCGATTCCAATCGCATGTAGGCATTCACGCCCACATACTCGCTCACCAGCCCCGCCAGCGGAAGCTGGCGCACCGCTCTATTTCCCTCCAGTAACTCCACCGTCAATGTATCCCCTGGCTCCGCGCCAAGCATCGTTGCCAGATAATCCGTAAGAATAACCCCCTCCACGGGTAACTCCACCCGCCGTAAATCTTTATCCAACAATCGCCGCAGCGAACCATCCGGAGTAACTCCCTGCAGCGCGGTCCGGTACGACCGATGCTCAAACCGGATGCGCGATGGCACCGACCTCATCGGCTCCGCATAACTTACTCCCGTCAGACTGGTCAATGACTGTAACGCCCGCCCCGCCACAGGACCCGTAAAGGTCACCGCCAAATCCTCGATCTGCGCGCGCCGCAATTGAGCGAACACCATGAAGTCCACCGCATCGCCCCAAAATCCGCCCAGGATCAGAATCGACGTCGACATCGCAACGCCGATCATCGACAAAAACGACTTCAATGGCCGGCGCTCCAGATTGCGCAGTATCATCCGTGTCGGCTGCGAAAAAACGCGCTCCAACCCGAACCGCTCCAACAAACTGGCACGGTACAATCCCGGCGCCGCCGGCTGCATCGCCACGGCCGGTGATTCCCGCGCCGCCCGCATCACGGAGAACACCGTTCCCACCATCGCGCACAAGAAGCAATAGGCTGCCGACACCCCGATCACCCCTGGCTGAACCGCGAAGTCCAGATACGGAAAGCGGTACACGTCGCGATAGAGGCCCGCCAGCCCGCTCCCCATCCATGCGCCCCCCGCGATTCCCAACAGCAGTCCCACCGCCGCAATCAACAACGCCAGCTTCAGGAAGTGCATCACAATGGCGGCGTTGCTGTACCCAAACGCTTTCAGAATCGCGATCTGCCCCCGCTGCGTCGCCATAAGCCGGCTTAACACTACGTTCAGTAGGAACGCCGCAACCGACAGAAAGATTGCCGGAAACAACGTCGCCATCTGTTCCAGTTGCCGAAACTCTTCCGTCAGGTAACGGTGCGAGATCTGATCCTTTCGCCCATATGCGTCCAAACCTCCGTAGGGTTCCAATAAGGCATCCATCGCATCCAGAACGTTCTTCAAGCTTGCGCCCGGATCCAAACTACACGCAACCTGATTGAACGCGCCTGTCAAGTCGAACGCTGCTTCCAACGGCTTCCGGTTCATCCACAAAATCACGTAATTCGCGAAATCCGGCACGATCGACCCCGGAGCCAATTGATAGATGAACTCCGGCGTCGACACAATCCCCACAATGTCTACCGCCCGCTGCCTGCCGTTGATCGTTACCAGTAACTGCGCGCCCGCCTGCATCTTGTGTGCTTCCGCGAACCCATCGCTCACCGCCACCTCGCGCTCCCGATAAGGTTCCGGCAGCCGCCCCGAACGTAAATGGAGTAAGTTCAGTTTCGGACCGTCAACCGGTAACGAAACTATCTGCCCGTTGATCGGAAAGCCGTATCCTTCCAATTCCATCGTGGCCGGCGCAACCACCCTGGCCTCCACTTCTCTCACCCCAGGGATCGCCGCAATCCGCGCTACTACGCTCTCCGGAGCCCGCTTCAAACTGGAAAAAGCATCCGGAAACCGAAACTCGCGGTACATCCGCCGCTGCGTCCTCTGCAACGAATCCAGCGTTCCCGCCGCCATCACATACGTCGCCAGCCCCGCCGCCAACACCAGCGCGATCGCCAGCACTTGTCCCTTCAGCTCCCATACCTCGCGAAACAGTTTTCGATCCAGTGCCCGCATAAAACGTCACCAACGCAATTCGCTCGGCTTCACCCGATGCTCCACCACATCCACCGATCCCACCAGCCCGTTGGCCATGTGGATCACCCGGTCCGCCATCAGCCGGATGTCCGCGTTGTGCGTAATCAGCGCCGTCGCCGCGCCCAACTCGCGATTCACCCGGTCAATCGCCTCCAGCACCACAATCCCCGTTTCCGAATCCAGCGCACCCGTCGGCTCATCGCACAGCAGCACGGAAGGCCGTTTCGCGATCGCTCGCGCAATCGCCACACGCTGCTGCTGGCCGCCGGAAAGCTGGGCGGGAAAATGATTCATCCGATCCCCCAAACCAACTAACTCCAGCGCCTCCTCCGGCCGCATCGGATTCTCCGCAATCTCCGTCACCGCCGCCACATTTTCTTTCGCCGTCAAGCTGGGAATCAGATTATAGAACTGAAACACAAACCCTACATGCCTGCGCCGGTACATCGTCAGTTCCTTTTCGCCGGCGCACGTAATGTCCCACCCCCGATAACTTACATGTCCCGCTGTCGCGCGATCGAGTCCGCCCAAAATGTTGAGGAGCGTCGATTTCCCGCTCCCCGACGGTCCCAGCAGCACGACCATTTCGCCCGCGTAAAGGTCCATCTCCACGCCCCGCAGCGCATGCACCTGCACCTCGCCCATGTCGTAGACCTTGGTCACGCCGCGGGCGGCGAAGATCGACTCAGGCGTAGCAGGCGTAGCCAACCCCTATTCTCTCAGCTTGAGGCTCCGCAAGCCGAGCCGCGCGCCGCCGGCAAGCGGTACGTTAAAGTGATGCCCCCGCTAACCCTCCAACAGCAATTCGGCCAGATCGACATCTATCTCTTTGACCAGCTTCTGAAAGGCCGAATCTCTCCGGGTATGCGAATCCTCGACGCCGGATGCGGCTCCGGCCGGAACCTCGTCTACCTGCTGCGCGAGGGCTACGAAGTCTTCGCCGCCGATTCCGACGCCGGCGAAGTCGATACCGTGCGCCGCCTCGCCCAAACGCTCGCCCCATCCCTTCCACCGTCGAACTTTCGCGTCGAGTCCATCGATCGCATGTCCTTCGACGATGCCTCCGCCGACGTCGTCGTCTGCAACACCGTCCTCCACTTCGCCACCGGCGATGCCCACTTCGAATCCATGCTGCTCGAATTGTGGCGAGTCCTCAAGCCCGGCGGCCTCTTCTTCTCCCGCCTCGGATCCTCAATCGGCATGGAATCCCAGATACAACGCATCCAAGGCCGCCGCTTCAAGTCGCCGGACGGCTCCGAGCGATATTTGGTCGATGAGGCTCTGCTCGGCTCCCTCACCCAACGGTTGGGCGCCGAAATGGCGGACCCGCTGAAGACCACCGTTGTCCAGAATCAACGGTCAATGACCACCTGGGTTCTCCGGAAAATAGGCCTCTAATCCACACCCGCGTCCACCCCTACCACACTACGCCGGCTTGCTAACTCCTGCCCATATCAGCGAAACTGGAACTCCCGGCCAGTGCAACTGAACCGTCCTCCGGGGACCGCGCCTATGCCCAATCTCTCCCGTCGCCTGGCCGAGTATTTCTCTCGCTCTGCCTGCGCCATGGGTGCCCAACACCACGCTCGCGGACGTGTCGAGATCGTCATCGCCGATTCCACCACCGTCCTCACCAACGTCCATGAAGGCGGCACCATCGTCTTCAAGCCCGGCTTCTACTTCCGCGGCGGACGCCTCTACGTCAACTGCGATTGCCCTTCCTACAGGCCCCATCAACTCTGCGAACACCTCTGGGCCGCCCTCCTCGAGACCGACGAACTGGACCTGTTTCCGCGCAGCTATTTCTCCGCCAAACTCAAACCAGTCGACCTCGACGATTTCCGATCCGTCGCCTATGACGACGATGACCCCGACGATTCCGCCGGCCTCCTCCCAGCCCCGCCCAAGCCTTCCCCGTGGCGCAGCCAGATCCACGTGGTCAGCGATTCCCTCCGTCGCGCTCCAGCACCGCCGCGCTCGCCCTGGCCCGATCGCCGCGAAATCCTCTACTCCATTCCCGTCCAAATCATCCCTCGCGATGGCGCCAGCTTCACTCTCGAGCTCCTCTACCGCGATCAGAAAAAGTCCGGCGTTGGCTTCACCAAACCCAAACCCCTGCGCCTCCGCGACCCCTCCGAACTCCCCGATCCCGCCGATCGCGAAATCGTCGCCCTCCTTCAAGGCGCAACCGAACACTACGATTTCGGCCCCTACTATTCCAACGTTCCAACAAGCTGGCAAATATCCGGCATCCTCGCCGCCACGCTGCTGCCCCGCATCGCCCAATCCGGACACCTCGTCCTTCGCGGCCGGGACGACGAAGAGATCCGGCCCCTCGCCTGGGATCCCGCCGATCCTTGGTCCGTCAACCTCGCCCTCTCCAATCAAAACGGCGAATGGATTCTCGACGGCCACTTTTTCCGCGCCGGCGAAACCCTCCCTCTCGACAAACCCTCCGCCGTTCTCCAATCCGGCTTTCTCATCGGACCCGTGCTCGTCGCTCCCCTCCACCCCTCCGCTCCCTTCGAGTGGCTCCTCGCACTTCGCCAACACGGGGCAATTCGCGCCCCCGAATCCGAACGCGAGGATTTCCTCGCCGCCATCTTCGAGCAAACCAACGCACCCAACATCGATCTCCCCGAAACCCTCCAGATCGAAAGCGTCAGCGAAGCGCCCGTCCCCGCCCTTCGCATCCAAAACGAACCCCGCTACTCCCTCCGCCTCGACCTTTCGTTCCGCTACGGCGATACGATCCTTCCCATCGCCGAATCCCGCCGCGCCCTGTTTGACCCCGCCGCCTCACGGCTCCTCCGCCGGGACTTTGACTCCGAGCAACGCGCCGCCGCCAAGCTCGGCCAACTCGCCACCATTTGCTACGAAGCCGGTCCCGCCGATCCCCATTGGCACGCCCCAAACGCCACTCTTTCCTCACTCATCAGCACTGTTGTCTCCGAGGGCTGGCTCGTCGATCTCAACGGCGTTTCCTTCCGCGCTCCCGGCGTCGGCAGCCTTTCCATCACTTCCGGTATCGATTGGTTTGACCTCGAAGGCTCCGTCGACTACGGCGGCGCAACCGCCCGTCTCCCCGCGCTCCTTCAGGCGCTAAAGCGCAAGGAAAACTACGTCCAGCTCGACGACGGTACCTACGGCCTCCTCCCCACCGAGTGGCTGAGCCGCCTCCAAACCCTCGCCAGCATGGGCGACCTGTCCAAGGACCATCTCCGCTTCAATCGCAGCCAGGCCGGCTTCCTCGACGCTCTCCTCGCCACCCAGCCCGAAGTATCCTTCGACGAGGGCTTCGCCCACGCCCGCAACCAACTTACTAACTTCAAAGGCGTCGCCGCCGCTGACCAACCTTCCACCTTCGTCGGAACCCTCCGCGAATACCAGCGCGAAGGCCTCGGCTGGCTCCACTTCCTCGATAACTTCGCCCTCGGCGGCTGCCTCGCCGACGACATGGGCGTCGGTAAGACCGTGCAAGTGCTCGCCCTCCTCGAATCCCGCCGCACCGCACCCGATCGCAAGGCTCCCTTCCTCGTCGTCGTTCCCCGATCCC
The DNA here is from genome assembly GCA_041740335.1 of Bryobacteraceae bacterium. Lineage (GTDB taxonomy): Bacteria > Acidobacteriota > Terriglobia > Bryobacterales > Bryobacteraceae > DSOI01. Next base: position 6,288 of record JBGSME010000609.1, read on the forward strand.
TCGTCTTCAATTGGACCGAAGAAGCCGCCCGCTTCACACCTTCCATGCGCGTCCTCGCTCACTCCGGTATCTCGCGCTCCATCGATCGCTTCGCCGATTACGACCTCATCCTCACCACCTACGGAACCGTCCGCCGCGACGCCGCCGCGCTCAAGGACATCGAGTTCGATTACGTCATTCTCGACGAAGCGCAAGCCATCAAAAATGCAGCCACCGATACGGCAAAAGCAGTCCGCCTTCTCCGCGCCCGGCGCCGTCTCGCCATGTCCGGCACTCCAGTCGAAAACCACCTCGGCGAACTCTGGAGCCTCTTCGAATTCCTCAACCCAGGCATGCTCGGCGGCGCCAAGGTCCTCCGCAACGCCGCCCCGGAACTCCGCAATCCCTCCGAGGACACCCGCCTCCTCCTCGGCCACGCCCTTCGCCCCTATATCCTGCGCCGCACCAAGTCCCAGGTAGCCACCGAACTCCCGGACAAAACCGAACAGACCGTCTTCTGCGAACTCGACACGGAACAGCGCCGCCTCTACAACGAAATGCGCGAATACTATCGCAATTCGCTCCTTTCCCGCGTCGACCAACAGGGAATGGCCAAGTCCAAAATGCACGTGCTCGAAGCGCTGCTCCGCCTCCGCCAGATCGCCTGCCATCCCGGACTCATTGACCCTAAACGCAAGGCCGACTCCTCCGCCAAGCTCGACGCCCTCATCGACTATCTCGAATCCGTTCTCGAAGAAGGCCACAAAGCCCTCGTCTTCTCCCAGTTCACCAGCATGCTGGCGATCGTGAAGGACCGTCTCGACAAATCCGCCATCCCCTACGAGTACCTCGACGGCCAAACCCGCGATCGCCAGGCCCGCGTGGAACGTTTTCAGAACGACCCCGGCTGCCGCCTCTTTCTCGTCAGCCTCAAAGCCGGCGGACTCGGCCTCAATCTAACCGCCGCCGAATACGTCTTTATCCTCGACCCATGGTGGAACCCCGCCGTCGAAAGCCAGGCCATTGACCGTGCCCACCGCATCGGCCAAACCAACCAGGTCTTCGCCTACCGCCTCATCGCGAAAGATACCGTCGAGGAAAAGGTGCTCGAACTCCAAAAGACCAAAAGGAACCTCGCCGACGCCATCATAGGAGCCGACAACAGCCTGGTCCGAGGCCTAAAACGCGACGACCTCGAGTTACTCCTGTCCTGACGTGGGGCAGCGCCCCCGTCCTCCGCCAGCCTAAACCCACCAGTCGATTTCTCCGGACCCCTCATCGCCTCACTCACAAACCGGTTCAGTCCGGCTGGTCCTAGCCTGACTTTCGCAGTTGGAGGGTTTGGTGAGGGTTAAGTCCAGCAGAATCAGCAAGCGTACCTGCTAGGTCTTCACTACAAAATGGGCGGGTTGGGAGGTAATACGGGGCGGAGGCTGTGCGGGAAGTTCGAGGCG
>JBGSME010000610.1:0-4751 GCA_041740335.1 Bryobacteraceae bacterium
GATGGACATGGGCGCGCCGCGAGTGGAAGCCGTGCGGTTCCCGCTCCCGCTCTCCGGCGGCGTCCGCGAGGTGACCATCCTCGACGTCGGCAATCCGCAATGCGCCGTGGTGGTGGATGAATTCCGGGCCGGTTGGGTGCAATTAGGCGCGGAGATCGAAGGGCATCCCCACTTTCCCCATCTCACCAATGTATCGTTTATACGGGCGGTTGACAGGCATACCATCGAAGCGCGTTTTTATGAGCGCGGGGCGGGACACACACTGAGTTCCGGGACGGGCTCGACGGGCGCCGCAGCGGCCGCGATTCTGCTAGATTTGGTAGAGAGTCCTGTTACGGTTAGAACTGAATTCGGCGCCCTCTACATACGGGAGGGCGAGTTGCCGATAACAGAGGGAGGATCCGTTTGGCTGACTGGCCCGGCGGAGGAAATCGGCTCAGGAAAATTCTTGTTCCACGATTGAGGCGGATACCGTCCAACGGAGCGCCCCAGTGAGAGAAAGGTTTGTATCGGATGGAGACCATGACTTCGATTGCTGCGGCGCTTGCCGACAAGATTCGGAATAGAGAAGCCCGGTGCGCCGTCATCGGACTGGGCTATGTGGGCCTGCCACTCGCCGTGGAGCTTGCCAAGGAAGGCTTCCACGTCACCGGGTTCGATGTGCAGGAGTCCAAATGCCAGCAGTTGAACCTGGGCGAATCCTACATTCAGGATGTGCCCACCGCGGAGGTCGCTCCGCTGGTCAAGTCCGGCCACCTGTGTGCCACCACGGACTATTCCGAGATCGCGCAAATGGACACGATCAACATTTGTGTGCCCACGCCGCTCGGCAAGACCAAGGATCCGGACATGCGGTACATTGAGTCCGCGTGCGCCGAGATTGCCAAGTATCTGAAGCCGGGCACGCTCGTGATCCTGGAATCGACCACCTATCCCGGCACCACCGACGAAGTGGTTCGCGCCTCCCTTGAGCGCGAAGACCTGCGCGTGGGCCACGAGATTTTCCTGTGCTTTTCGCCGGAGCGCGTCGATCCGGGCAATCCGCAATTCCAAACCCGCAATATTCCCAAGGTGGTCGGCGGAACCACGCCGGCCTGCACCGAACTGGGCAAGCTGCTCTATGAGCAGGCGCTCGATCACGTGGTTCCTGTGTCATCCACGCAAGTCGCCGAGATGGTGAAGCTGCTCGAAAACACCTTCCGGATGATCAATATCGCGTTGGTGAACGAACTGGCGATCATGTGCAGCCGGATGAATATCGACGTGTGGGAAGTGATCGAAGCCGCTGCCACCAAGCCCTTCGGCTTCATGCCTTTCTATCCCGGTCCTGGTCTGGGCGGGCATTGTATTCCGATTGACCCGTTCTACCTGTCCTGGAAATCGAAGCAGTTCGGCATCGAAGCCCGCTTCATCGAACTCGCCGGCCACATCAATGGCCAGATGCCGCATCACGTGGTTGACAAAGTGATGCTGGCTCTCAACGAACACGGCAAGGCTGTGAAGGGCTCCCATATTCACATCCTCGGCGTCGCGTATAAGAAGGACATCGACGATATGCGCGAATCGCCGGCGATTGACGTGGCCCATCTGCTGATGGACCGTGGCGCGCGCGTCACCTACAGCGACCCCTACGTGCCCGTTTTCCGTGTGAGCCGCGAAGAGTTGTTCGCGCAAGATGCACTCGAATCGTCAGAGGCGGCCGACTGCGTGGTGATCATCACCAACCACACCGACACGCCCTATTCCGCGATTCTCGATAAAGCGAAGCTGATCGTGGACACACGGAATGCGCTGAAGGGCATGCGGTCGCCGAAGATCGTCCGGCTCTAGCTAGCCGGCACAGGGCGGGGCGCTCCGAAGGCAGGTAAGATTCGCCGCCCCAGCTCCGTTGTGCCGGCGAGTCCTTAGAAGCCTGGATTCCGGGCTATGAACCCGGCCCAACAAAGCTTTACGTAGCGTCAACGCGGCCGGGTAGGATGGAATTGTGCGTTTTGCAGGCGAACTTGCGGGGCAGCATGACCTACAGTCCCTTGTGGATTGCGGCTATTGCCACCGTTAGTTTGGCTCCAACCCTGAGCGGTGCCATCGGATCCGCTTCCTCCATTCGCGCGCTGCTTTCGTCGGCGGATAGCGTCGTTGTGGTACGGATCGAAGCGGGACAAGCGGTGACTGGAGTCGTCGATGCGATCATTGCCGTTGAAGAAGTGATTCGCGGTCTGGTGAAGACCGGTGACCGGCTGACGCTTCGATGGGAAGACCCGCCGTCGGCTCGATTCTCCCGGCAAATCGAAGGAGGCCGCGGATTGTTCTTTCTGAAGCGGCGTGGGGATGGAGGCTACGAAATACTACCGGCCGTCGGGGATTCTGCCTCTTTGAGACCTCCTACTATTTCCTTCCGGACACACTCCGGCCAGTGGAGTTCTCGGCTGCGGGCCGATCTGATTCAGATCAGGTGTTTCTTGCCCTTGCATGGGCAGCCAGCGTGGCGCCCCAAGGACACTCGCGAAGAGGAGTTTCCGTCGATCTGGCCCACCAGTTCAAGGGGCCAATGCGAACTCCGGTCGTAGACTCGATGTTCCAACGCCACGCGGCCCAGGTTGCGACTGATTCGAGCCCACTGGCCACCATGGCCCTCCGTGCGACACTCGCGTTGGGCGATGCCACACTGGATGCGAAATAAATTCTGGTCCGCTCCCAATCCTGAAATGCGCGCCCTGGGCGTCGGTGGACTTGCGATGTTCGCCAACAACGTGCCGATCGGATCTCATCATCCATCTGCGGGAGACTGGAAGTATCGAACGCCGGAGACGATGGCGAACTCTGTCATGAGCGCCGACGTGATTGCCAGAGATCAAACCCGCTATGTTGGTTTCTGGAAGACATGGTGGCTCGCGAATCGGACTGAGTTGGAGAGCCGCTGAGAGAGCGGAGATCAACCCGGATTCCGCGCCATATGACCGGCGATTTCCCCAATCTCATCGGCGCTCAACCGGAAATCGGCCGCTCCGATCACGCCCTCGAGCTGCGCCGGCGACCGCAGACCGACGATCGCCGCCGTCACCCTTGAGTCGCGCAGCACCCACGCGATTGCGACTTCACCTGGCGTTCGTTTGTGCCGCGCCCCAATCGTCCGGAGTAACTCGACCAGCGCCAAATTCCGCGACAGCAGCGGCTCATTGTAGTTCGGAGTCCGCCGGCGGAAATCGTCTTCGGGCAGAGTCGCTACTCGTTCCCTGGTCATCTTCCCCGTCAGCAGTCCGGACTTCATCGGCGAATAGGCCAGCACGCCCATGCCGTGTTCCTGGCAGAACGGCAGCACGTCCTGCTCGATCTCCGGCGTGATGATGTTGTAGGGCGGCTGCAGGGACGTGATCGGGCCAAGGGCGCGGGCGCGGCGCAGTTGGTCCGCATTGAAGTTTGAGACGCCGGCCCAACGGATTTTGCCTTCCGCTTTCAGCTCGAGCAGGGTCTGCCAACCTTCCTCCACATCCTCATCCGGCTCTGGCCAGTGAATCTGGTAAAGGTCGATCACGTCCACCTTGAGCCGCCGCAGGCTGGCTTCGCACTCGCGGCGAATGGAGTCGCGCTTCAGGCTTTTTGCGATCTGGCGGTTCTCATCCCAGATGCGCTCGCACTTGGTGAAGACATACGGGCGCGGGGAGACGCCTTCGATCGCGCGCGCCACAACTTCTTCGGAGTGTCCCAATCCGTACACCGCTGCCGTGTCGATCCAGTTGATGCCGGCGTCGAGCGCCGCGCGGATGGCGGCGATGGAATCGTCATCGTCTTGCGGCCCCCACGCGAAAGCCCAACCGCTTCCGCCTATCGCCCAGGCGCCGACGCCCAGGACGGTTATCTCCATGTCGCTGTTTCCGAGCCGTCTCTTTTCCACCGTATCAGCGTACCAGGATGCTCTTATGCCACGCGTGGGTGCCGCCGTGATCGGTTGAACCGGGCCCGGTTCGGCCCCAGAAACAACCTACCCCGTAACCGGAACCTGCTCCCCAATCTCGATCCCATACCCTTCGAGCGCCACGATCTTCCTGGGATGATTTGTCAGCAACCGGATCCGGTGCAATCCCAGATCGGCCAGGATCTGCGCCCCGATGCCCACCTCGTGCTGCAATTGCCGCTGGCCCTCCGGTGTCGCGTAGTGCATGAACTCGCGCCCGTGCGACACCAGCCGGTCCTGACGGAGCGACAACCCCATCCCGGTCTGGTGCAGGTACACCAACGCGCCCGACCCCTCCGCCGCGATCTGGCGCAGCGAGGCGCGCAGCGTCTCCCCGCACTCGCATTCCGTGGACCCGAAGATGTCCCCATACGCGCAGTGGGAATGCATCCGCACCAGTACATCTTCCCGCCCCGCGATCTCGCCGCGCACGATCGCCATGTGCCGCTCCCCGTCCACCGTTGTCCCATACGCGATCGTCTTGAAATCGCCGTGCGCGGTGTGGAGGCACCCTTCGCCGATCCGCTGCACCACGCTCTCGGTCCGCATCCGGTAACGGATCAGTTCGGCCACCGAGATCATCAGTAGGCCGTGGCGCGAACAGAACTGTTCGAGCTGCGGCACGCGCGACATCGTGCCGTCGTCATTCATGATTTCGCAGATCACGCCGCCCGGCTGCAATCCGGACAGCCGCGCCAGATCCACCGCGGCTTCTGTCTGCCCCGCCCGGACCAGCACACCGCCTTCGCGCGCCCGAAGTGGAAACACGTGCCCCGGGCGCGCCAGATCGTGCGGCTTT
>JBGSME010000611.1:0-3538 GCA_041740335.1 Bryobacteraceae bacterium
GGTTGGTCTCCACCAGAGCCCGCCTCCGCTTCACCAGCCGGTCACCAGTATGCTGTAATGTCGTCTTGTCGGTCGAGGGTTTTCCAGCGACCGGCGAATAGTGTCTTAACTGTTTGTCTCACCCGAGGGGGCAACCCCAGCTGGGTCTCAATGGCGAAGTCGTGAAGATCGTCCAAACAAGTGAAACCATACCCACCGAGCCCGGTCCGGTACCCTACTGCGAAGGCACACCCAACAACCGCCTGCCGATCCCATTCTTCAACGGCTGGTCAGTCGGCCCGACTCCGGCCATGAAACCGACTGGTTTCTCCCGGCTTCACGCTGGCGAACATCGATGGGTATCCGAGCTTCGTTTCCAAGAAGCGCACTTTCCGGCACTACCGGGATTGGGTGAGCACTACCTAAAGCAAGGCAGCACGCTCAATGCCAGGCCGTCACATGGGGCACTTGCCTACGCATGTCCCAACCAGATGATGACGGTCGGATCGGACATTGACTCGAACCTATGGCGGCCACAGGTGAAGGTCTTCAGCCTCGAAGATGCCGTCCGTCATCTTCTCACCCGCGAGGGCTGCCTCTGTGAATTGTCCGACAAAGGCCGTTTTCAGCGCGACGCGGTTCAGAAACTTGGCGGCTTGGGGGCTGCCACAAGATACCTGCAAGGACCGGCGGGAAAGATGCTCGCCAAGTTCCTCGACCACGCTCGCAGACGCCGGGGAATCCACGACGAAGGTGCCGCCGTCCAGGAGAGGACGTACCTGGATCTGACGGCCGTCGCGAAAATCGTCGGCGACGAAGCGCTCGCCGCGAATCTGCTAGATCAGCTCACCACTGCCGCCATCCTCAGCCGCGGGTTCCTCCTCCATTGCGAGTTTTGTCTCAACGCAGGCTGGTACCCCCTAGCTGACCTGAGCGACTCGTTTTGCTGTACTCGGTGCGTTCGGCACCAGATCATGACGCAGCGTCACTGGAAAAGCCCAACTTCACCTCAGATCTACTACAAGCTCGACGAAATTGCCTACCAATTCTTGACCCACGACGGAGACGTCCCTGTTCTCGCGCTTGATTGGATGCGGCGCAACTCAAGCACACCTTTCCACTACTGTGAGGAGTTGAAGCTCTGGCGCAAGGACAACTCAGATCCCTGTTGCGAAGTTGACTTACTCGCGGTATGGAACGGTGACTTGATCATTGGGGAGGCCAAAAAGGCAGGATCGCTCGGTAAGTCAAAAGAAGCGAAAAGGGCGGCCGCCAAACTTGCCGAAGTCGCCGGTCTCCTTATGGCGCGGAAAATCGTGCTGGCGACGAGCGCGCCGGATTGGGATGCACAATCCAAAGACGCGATCACGAGTGCCCTCCAAGGGCGGTTGGCTACCGCCCAATATCTTACCGGTGCTGACCTTCGCGCTTGATGCGGTGCGCAACCCTCGATCCGCCGCGTATCGTCGATTGAGCTGGCGTTGCCCCGCGCTTCTGGGCCGCACACTGTATTTAGTTAGGGTGCTTGGCAAAGTCCGATTCAAACAACGACCTCGCAAGGCCCGACTGTCGAATGATACGCAGCAAAGTGCCCCTTCGGACCAGATCATTAACTGCGCCGGGGTCACCTTCGATCACGAGGCGTGGTTCGCGGAGGATGCCTTCCAGCGGGACACCGCCTCGCTCGCCACCGGGGGCATTGAGCGGGATGTACAGTTCGTCGATGGGGAAGCGATGCGCCTTGCCGGAACCGACCTGGAGTCCGCGAATGTCCATCCAGCGGGTGTGTTCGCGAAGCTGGCGGAGGTATTCGGTTGGGTCGGCGGTTGCTGCATCGGAGGGGGCGGCGTGGAAGTCCGGGTGGCGCTTCAGCCACTTGCCTAGCTGCTCCTGCACTTCGGAGTTGAGGCTTTCGGGCGTGGAGAAGGTCCGGCGGAAGCCGAGGCCGTCGAGCCAGGATTTGAACTCGCCGAGCTTCTTCACATTGCGCGAGATCTCGTCCGACAATTCCGGCGTGAGCGTCCCTTTCTCGATGGCTTCGGTGGCGCGATAGGCTTCCTTGTGTTCGGCGGGCCACGGGTGATCGGACTTGAGAACGAACGCGAGGAGTTCCTTGCCGGCTTCCCGGATTCGTTCGCATTCGAGCCACGTGATGCTCTTGGCGCCACCGTCCGGCTGATCGGCGGGGACCCAGCCGTAGCGATGCGCCACGATCACGACGAGCACGTCGCATTCGGCGACTTTATCCATGCAGGCGGGATAGGGCGGGGTTAGGGATTGCGCTTCGAAGTCCTCCATGATGACGGGCTCGAACCCCGCTTGGCGGGCCGCGCGGGCGGCGGCGGCGCGGTGGAGGGGGAGGTCAGCAGCGGTAGACGAGATGAAGACGACGGGCTTGGTGACGGGCATGCGGCGCTGAGAGCAGTTTTACCGGCCGCCGGCCAACTTCCGATAGACGGCCTTCACCGAGACGAGATTGCGCTCCTTGTCGGTGGCGATTTTGTGCGCGCTGAAGTCCATCGCGGCGACCTCTTCCGGGGTCTTGCCCGCTTTGATTCCCTCGCCGACAGCGTCCAGGACGGCTTTGAGGTACGCTGCTTGCGCGCGGAGTTCCGGCAGCGCGCCGAGATCGCCGTGGCCTGGAACAAGCGTGCGAAAGTCCCATAGCGCCATGTGTTCGAGCGCGCGAAGCCAGTTGCGGTGATCGGCGTCTGCATCGGCGAAGTTATTGCCGTAATTCCAGTTCACTGCAAGGTCCCCTGTGAACAATATCTTTTCCTTGGGAAGGTAAGCCACTGAATCGCCTCGGCTGTGGCCGGGCCCAACCAGCGTGAGCTCGATGCGGTGGTCGCCGTCGTCGAACGCCATTGACTGGCCGAAGGTGATGGCCGGATGGGCGAGCCGGAAAGGCTTCAGGCTGTACTCGCCGGTGGCCTTGTTGCCGTCCCACGCGGTCTGCCCTTTTGTTTTCGACTCCTCGCCGCAGGCCTGGGAACAGACGATGGTTGCGCCCTGGTCCGCAAAGACGCTGCTGCCGTAGGCGTGATCGCCGTGGAAGTGGGTGTTGAAGACGAAGCGGATCGGCTTTTTCGTGGTCTTCTTGATTTCCGCGAGGGCTTCGCGCGCGCCCCATGGGAAGTTGGCGTCGATCACAACGACGTAGTCCTTGAAGACGACCCAGCCGCTGTTGGCGGGCTGGTTCCGGTCCCGGTCACCCATGCGGACGAAGACGCCGGGGGCGAGTTCGCGGACGGCGCTTTTGGAGTCGGCGGCGGCGGCGAGCAGGAGGGCGGCGAAGAGTACGGCGAGGATTGCGCGTTTCATTGAAGGCGATTGTATCTCACGGCGCGGTGCTGTCACTACTCGCGCTTTGGCGGATTTGGCGACGATTCCCATGAGTTAGTCCGCGTGCTTGCGCGCGCGGCTCGGATTTCGACATTCGCCAAGCTCCGGAGGGGGGCTTGATGTTTCCATTGGGACTCGCCGGGGCGTATAATTAGCGGCCAATGAAACCCCGGCACCTCACTCTGCTCCTCGGCGCCGCGCTCATCGCCGCCCT
>JBGSME010000612.1:0-1941 GCA_041740335.1 Bryobacteraceae bacterium
AGCATGCGCTGCTCCTGGACTCGTTCTATCAACTGGTGCCGTTCGGTACGGGCGGGCGGAGAGGCCGAGTGGGGTTCGGGCCGAATCGGATCAATCCGATCACGGTTTCGATGTCGGTGCAGGGCCACTGCGACTTTCTACGGCAGACCGGGGGAGCGGAGGGGGCAGCGAAGATCGTGGTTGCGTTCGATACGCGCTACTTCGGCGACATGGCTGGCACCTATTCGTTTCTCGGCGATCAGAATCCCTTAGTGGGAGTAACTTCGCGGTCACTGGCGCGGATCGCGGCCGAGATCTACGCCGGCAACGGGTTCCAGGTTTACCTGGCCGGTCTCAATTCCGATGAGCAGTATCTTTCGACGCCTGAACTCTCTTTCGCAATCAATCATCTTGGGGCAGTGGGCGGAATGAATGTTTCCGCATCGCACAATCCGCCGGACGATAACGGTTTTAAGTTCTTCAACGCACAAGGGGCGCAGGACATCGCACCGACCGACCAGGAGATGACGTCGTACATGGGCGACGTGAGCGAGATTCGGACGACGCCGTTCGGCGATGCGGTGGCGGCCGGTTCCGTGCTCGCACTGCCGGCTGAACTCCACAAGGCCTATTTGGACGTGAACCTCGGGCTGTCGCCGGCGGAACATCCGCCACTGACGGTGGTGTACACGCCGTTGTGCGGGGTGGGCAACGGATCGGTGGGCGATGTGTTGCGGGCGGCGGGATTCGACGTGAAGCTGTATCGCGAACACGCCGGGCACGATGGGACGTTCAAGTCAATTCCGTTCCGGCTGCCGAATCCGGAAGTGCCGGAGGCGGCGAGCCCGGCGCTGAAGTGGGCCGATGAGTTGAAATGCGATCTGGTGCTGAGCACGGACCCGGATGCGGACCGGTTGGGTGTGTTCGCGCGGGACAGCGCCGGGAGGTGGCGTTACCTCAACGGCAATGAAATCGCGAGTATCCTTGCTTACTATCTGGTTGCGGACGACGAGCGCGGACCGAAGAGGACCGGGCTTTTGATCAAGACTTTGGTTACTACGCGGGCGTTGACGCGGATCGCGCAGAGCGCGGACTGCCCGATTGTGGGAGACCTACTGGTGGGGTTCAAATTCATCGCGCACGTGCTCGATTCGCTGGAACGCGAGGGACGTTACGAGGACGTGGAGATCTCGCCCGATAAGCTGGTGATCGCGGGAGAGGAAAGCCATGGGGTGCTGCTCACGGCAAAGATCCGCGACAAAGATGCCGCGGGCGGAGCATTGGTGTTGTGCGATTTGATGGCGCGACTTCAGGCGGAAGGCAAGCATCTTCCGGAGTACCTGGACACGCTCCTGATGAAGAATGGCAACTATCAGAACGTGGCGCGGAGCGTGGTGTTGCGGGGGATTCGGGGCGCAGGTTTGCTGGCGGACATGATGCGTTCGCTGCGTGAGGACCCGCCGACGGAGTTCGGCGGATCGCCAGTGTTGCGAAGCCGGGATCTACTTTCCGCGGAACATGGCCCGGTGCGGACCGATACGGAGCGCCTATCGCGGAACTTCCTGGTGTTCGAGACGGAGACGGCGCAGATCGTAATCCGGCCGAGCGGGACCGAGCCGAAAGCGAAAATATACGTCGACTTTTCCGGCGAGGGGTTGCCGGATCGGGCGGCGTCGGTTGTGGCGGCGAGGCGGATGGCGACCAAGGTGTTTGAGGAGTGCGTGCGGCGAATCGGGTTCCGGCTGTCGGAATGCGCGAATCTTCTTCCCGACTACGTGGATATCGACTTGAAGGCCGATTTCGACAATACCTTTCGGCGCGATCTTAGCGAAGCTCTCGACGAGTTGGGCAGACGCGACGAGGCGGGGCGGTTGGAATGGCTGCGGGAAAGGCTGCGTGCGTATGGCGGGGGCGCGGATCCGGTGGGCCCGACGGCATCGGCGCTGGACGCGTTGTTCGCGG
>JBGSME010000613.1:0-4915 GCA_041740335.1 Bryobacteraceae bacterium
GCGAAGCGGTCCCGGTCAACCGTGAGGGCGTGACCGGCGGGCACACGGGTGCGGGAGGCAATGTCGAGCAGGAGACTGCCGGCGCGGCGCATCTCTTGTTTCAGCAGCCATGGAGCGGTGTCCGGCGATTCACTCTTGAGCGAGTTGGAGCAGACCAGTTCGGCCAAGCGATCGGATCGGTGAGCGGGCGTGGTGCGCACGGGCCGCATTTCGTGGAGGGTGGCGCGGAGACCGGCACGGGAAAGCTGAGCGGCGGCTTCGGATCCGGCCAGACCGCCGCCGATGATGTTGATCATGAGTTTACGATCTTCATTTTCACCTATTTGATATTCTGAGGGCGTGCGAAGACTTCCCCTTTTTCTGAGCCTGACCGGGCTCTGCCTCAGCCTGGCGCCGCCGTGCGCGAAGGCGGAAACGCCGGGATTGCTCGACATTCTCCGGCAAGAGCTCGACCGAAACTACAAAGCGCTGCGGGAGAAGGGAGATCCGAAGCCGTACTATCTGGCCTATGCGGTGAGCGATTCGGACGGCGCTGGAGTGTCCGCGACACAGGGCGCGCTCTCATCGTCGCAGGCCCGGCGGCGGCGGACGCTCGACGTGACGATCCGGGTGGGGTCTCCGGAACTGGACAATTACCGTTCGATCCGAGGCGACTTCGCCCAATTCACCGCTGGCGTGGCGGTGGCGATTGAGGACGATCCGAACGCGATCAAGCTGGTGCTATGGCGTGAGACAGACCGCTGCTACCGGCTGGCGGCGCAGCGGCTGATCAACATCCGCACCAATAAAGAAGTGCAGGTAGCGGACAAAGAGGCTTCGAACGATTTTTCTTCGGAAGAGAAGCATCGCTTCTCGGAAGCGGCGCCGGCACTGAAGTTCGATATGGAAGATTGGACGAAGCGGGTGAGGAAGTTGTCGGCGGAATTCGGGAAGTTTCCGGGCGTGTTGGGATCGAGCGTGGGCGCCACCGGATCGAGCGAATCGAAGTACTTTGTGAACACGGAAGGCACCGCGCTGATGCACGGGGAGTCTTCCTACCGGGTGATTCTTTCGGCGCAAGGCAAGGCCGAGGACGGGATGGACCTGGGGACGTTCGATAGCTTTAGCGCGGCGGACCCATCCCGGCTGCCTGGCGACGATGAGATCCGGAAGGGGATCGGGCGGATCGCAACGGATCTTACGAATCTACTGAAGGCGCCGGTGGTGGAGCCGTTCGTGGGTCCGGCGGTGCTTTCGGGGCGCGCGGCAGGCGTGTTCTTTCACGAGATCTTCGGACATCGGGTGGAAGGGCACAGGTTAAAAGATGAGAGCGACGGGCAGACATTCGCAAAGTCAGTGGGAACGCTGGTGCTGCCGGAATTCATTTCCGTTACGTTCGACCCGACGCGGAAGCAAGCGGCGGGCGAAGATCTGAACGGCTGGTATCAGTTTGACGACGAAGGCGTGAACGCACGGCCGGTGCATGTGGTTGAGGATGGAGTGCTCAAAACGTTTCTGATGTCCCGGACGCCGATTCCGGGCGTGGAGCAATCGAACGGACATGGGCGCCGGCAAGCCGGGGCGGAAGTAGTATCGCGGCAATCGAACTTACTGGTGGAGGCCAAGCGAACGGTCACCGAGGTACGGCTGAAGCAGATGCTGCTCGAGGAAGTGCGGCGGCAGGGAAAGCCTTACGGCTTCTACTTTCAGGAAATCACGGGCGGCTTTACCAACACGGCGCGGCGGGGAATTCAGGCGTTTAAGGTAATTCCGCTGGTTGTCTATCGGATCTATCCGGACGGGCGGGAAGAGATGGTCCGCGGGGCGGATATTGTTGGAACGCCGCTGGCGAGCTTTGCGAAGATACTCGCGGCCGGCGATAAGCTTGAAGTGTTCAACGGATTCTGCGGAGCCGAGTCCGGCAGCGTACCTGTGTCGGCGGTGTCGCCGGCGATCCTGGTGTCTGAGTTGGAGGTGCAGAAAAAGGAGAGTTCGCGGACTCGGCCTCCACTGCTGCCGGCGCCGGGGAAAGCATCCATTGGCACCGACGGAGCGGCCCGATGAAACGGCGAATGTTTCTTCGGATCGCGCCGGCGGGAGGGGGATGGCTGGCGTTGGCGCAGAAGCCGGAAGACGATGTGATTCTGCGGGCGATGCGCGAGGAGATTGCGCGTTCCCGTGAGTTGAAGATCGCGGGGACCGATCCGCTGTACTACGTGGAATACGGTTTGGACGAAATGGACACGTTCGGCGCATCGGCGTCAATGGGCGCGCTGGTGTCGGCGGCGCACACACGAGGCCGGATTCCGCGAGTGCAGGTACGTGTTGGCGATTATCAGTTCGACAATACCAACTACATGTTCACGGACGTCTTCGCGCGCGTGGGGGGGCGAGTGGTGCTGGACGACGATGTGGAGGCCATCCGGCATCAGTTTTGGCTGATGACGGATCAGGTGTTCAAGGGTTCGCTTGAGGCGATTGCGCGAAAGCGGTCTGCGCTGCGGAACGTGACGCAGCAGGAGGTGCTGAACGACTTCTCGAAAGCGCCGCAGGTGAAGTTCTACTTGCCGCGAACGAAAGTGGTTTCGAAAGAAGAGGAGTGGAAGAATCTGGCGCGGCGTGTTTCGGCGGTCTTCGTGAAGCATCCAGAGGTGACGCAATCGAACGTGGACCTCGAGATCGCGTATTCGAACACGAACATGGTGAATTCGGAGGGGACCGAGATCCGGTTTCCCGAAGACGTATTCTTCGTGCGGATTCGGGCCTCGGCGCAGGCTGAGGATGGAATGCCGGTTCGCGACGCGGTGGTGTTCCAGTCGCGCGAATTGGAAAAGCTGGCCGGCGAGGCGGCCATGTTGAAGGGCGCCGAGGAGGTGGCGAAGAACGTGGAGGCGCTGCTCCACGCTCCGGTGGAGGAAGACTATTCAGGCCCTGTGCTAGTGGAAGGGATCGCGTCGCCGCAGTTGTTCGCGCATTTGCTAGGCGCGAATCTTGGAATGACGCGGCGGCCGGTGAGCGAACCGGGACGTTCGTTTCCGGTGCCACAGAGCGAGTTGGAGGGCCGCATGGGCTCACGGGTGCTGCCGGAGTGGATGGATGCGGTGGACGATCCAACGCAAGCCGAGTTTGGGGGCGAAGCGCTGCAGGGCTGCTATCAGGTGGACATGGAGGGTGTGAAGCCCGGTCCGCTGACGGTGGTTGAGAACGGGAAGGTGAAAAACTTTCTATTGACGCGATTGCCGGTGCGGGGATTCGAGGGATCGAACGGACGAGCGAGATTGCCGGGTTCGTTCGGCGCCAAAGCGGCGGTGTTCAGCAATCTGTTCGTGAAGGCAAAGGAGACGGTAGGGGCGGCGGATCTGAAGAAGAAGCTATTGGAGATGATTGTGCAGCGGGGGAAGCCCTACGGGATGCTGGTCCGCAAACTCGATTTTCCGACCACGACGCCGGCGGGCGAAATCCGGCGGATGGCGACGGCGAGCGGGCAGCGTGGAGGGAGCGTGCGGCCCTCGGTTGCGCCGGCGCTGCTCTATCGGGTGTATCCGGACGGACGCGAGGAACTGGTGCGAGGGACAACGTTCCGGGGATTGAACGTACGATCACTGCGGGATATCGTGGCGGCGTCGGATGCGCCGCATGTGTTCCACTACACCGGCGACGGATCGGCTCTGCCGGCGATGGGGGCCGGCGGGTATGTGGCGACGCATAGCGTTGTGGCGCCGGCGGTTTTGTTTGAGGATCTGGAGTTGGAGAAGCGGCAAGAGGACTGGCCCAAGCTTCCGTTGGCGCCTCCACCCGAGCTGATTTCGTCCCGCTAAGCATTCACGATATGCGGATACTCTCGCGCGCGATATTCCGGGAAGTGGCCGGCGCGGCGGTGCTTGGAACGGTGCTGTTCACGGCAGTGCTGTTCATGCAGAAGCTCGGCAGCGGCAAGATGTTCGAGACGCTATTACGCGGCTCGGCATCGCCGGAGATCGTGGCGTATCTGATATCGATGCTGTTGCCGGCGGCGATGGTGTTCGCGCTGCCGACCGGGACGCTGGTGGGGGTGCTGATCGGGCTGGGCCGGATGTCGAGCGACGGGGAAATCATCGCGATGCGGGCCGGCGGAGTACCTGGGCGAAGAGTGATCGCGCCGATCCTGACGTTGGCAGTGTTGGGAATGATCGCGGCCGGGGCGTGTTCGCTGGTGCTCATGCCGTGGACGATTCGGGAGACGTTTCGCGTTCTGAACAAATCGGTGGCGCAACAGTTGACCGCGGCGATCCAACCGCGCGTTTTCGAAGAGCAGTTCAGCAAGAGCAATGTGGTGTTGTATGTGGGCGATGTGCGGGCAACGGCGTCCACAACGGCGGAATGGAAAAATGTTTTTCTGGCGGACGTAACGCCACCCGAGGAACGGCCGCAATCGAACCGGCGATACAGCGATGCTCCGCGGGTGACCGTGGCTGGCGAAGCGCTGGCGGTGCCGGATCCGGTGCGGAACACGATTCAACTGGCGATGCGCGGAGTAACCACGCACGAGGCCGAGAGCGACCCGGCGATTTATCACAGCACGACGGAGAACAAGCAGCAGCAACTACTGGAAGCAAAGCCGCGAGAGGAGATGGCCGCCAAGCCCTATGACGCAATGGATACGCTCCCGCTGATGGCGGAAGCGAAGATCCATGTGGAAGCAAGGCTGGAACTGCACAAGCGGCTGGCGCTTCCGGTGGCGTGTCTGGTGCTGGCGATGGTTGGGATTCCGCTGGGGGTGTCGTCGCGGCGGTCCGGGAAGTCCGGCGCGTTCGTGATCACGGTGAGCCTGGCATTTCTGTACTGGATGAGCCTGGTGAGCCTGATGGGAATGTCGAAGCAGGGGAAGCTGCCGGCGGAGGTTGCGGCGTGGACTCCGAACGCGGTGCTGGGGCTGATCGGGATCGTGCTGCTGGCG
>JBGSME010000614.1:0-8523 GCA_041740335.1 Bryobacteraceae bacterium
CAAGCCAATGGCGTCCCCATCGCTCACCGTAACGAGGCGAAGCAAGAAGCCGGTCGACCACGGTTTCACGAGCACGATCGCTATCGTCGGCAAGAAACGCCGCGATCTCTTTCTCCGACGGCGGCAGACCGGTGAGGTCAAAGGTCGCGCGGCGAAGCCATGTCAGTTTACTGGCCGCACCCGCCGGCTTTAGTCCCTCGGCGGTGAGCTTGGCATGAATGAAGCGATCGATATCGTTGTATGCCCAATCGCCGCCCGATTGCGGGACCGGCGGACGCTTCACCGTCTGGAATGACCAGAAGCTCTTCTCCGCCTCCGAAAACTTGCTGCCGCCCGTTCGCACACCGGACGTTGACGCCTTCGCGTTTTGCGGCGCTTCGAGCCCGGCAGTCAAAGGCATCGGCGCGCCCATCCTCACCCACGCCTCCAGATCGGCACGAACGGCAGCAGGCAATTTCCCCGCAGGCGGCATCTTCAGCCGCTCGTCATAGCTGGTCACCTTCAAAATGAGACTCGCGCTCGGATTGTCCTTGGAAACGATCGGCCCGCTCGCGCCCCCCGTCGCCATGTCCTCCGGCGTCGACACATCCAGCCCCGCCATCTTCATCGCCCGGTTGTGGCACCCCTGGCAGTTGGTGACAATCACCGGGCGGATTTTCTTTTCGAAAAACTCCAGTTGTTCCGGGGTTTGAGCGAACATGGCGACGGCCAGAGAAACGAACAATAGGGGTCTCATCTCGGGTTTCTCCATTCTCGAACGCCTGCCCGTCGCCGTAGATCAAGTCGCCCGTGCATGCAACGCGCTTGCCGCCAGTCTCGATCATGTAAGAAACAGCCCCGCGCGTGTACCCCGGCGTGGCAATTACTCGAATCGTGTCCCCAAACCTGTCACCGTCCGCTACGGCCCTCGCCACCCGGATCGGCGCCACCGGAACCTTCGTACCGAGCTGGGCGTAGTCATGGAATCGCCCCGTTTCAAGCGCAGTCCAGAATGCAAGTGGATTTTCGAACAACTCGCGCTCAGCCGCCGGCACAACGAACGAGACACCTGCCACAGTGCCGTGCGCGGAAAACACATCGCGCCGCGCATGCGTCAACAACACCTGCGTGGGTACCCGAACTTGGCGCCCGAACCCATAAATGGATCCCACCGAATCCACGGTCACCACATTCGTCGCCCCGCGATCGAACCGCACGCCCGGCGGTAACGACGGCTCCGCCAACAGGAGAGGTGCGCAAACTGCGAATGCCACCACAATCAACTTCATCTGGCCCATCTTACACCCGCGGCAGCAGCCACCCGCATGTGAGGGTCTCACGCCGGTAAAATTTTCTTCTATGCCAACTGTTTCTAAGTAATAACTTCCAGATAGATCTTGCTGGCTCACTACTTTTCTTGACAACTCGAGGGTGGATGGAATGGCCCCCGAGTTGCCCACTCGTCGGTATCCCGATCGTTCCGTCTTACGAGCCGGTACAGTACGGGTTGCCCCAATAGGGCGCCAAGACTGACGATGCACACCAAGCCAGTTACGAATATCGCGCCAAACGGAAGCCGATCCCGGAACATGATCCAATGTCTTCGTGACAGCTTGCTCTACTCCGAGAAACGGCCGCGCGACCTTTTGTTTCGGGCCGCTGAGGAAATAGTCCAGGCATCTGCCACGGCCGGCGATGGCGTCATGTTGGCGCGGCTCACGCTCGAGATGGAGGCGCTCGGCCGAGCCTGGTGCGTGGCGGAAGGCTTTGAGGCCAACAATTGGGCGATGCAGGCCAGGGCCGTGGTCAACACCATGGTCCGCGCCGGTGTTCTACTGGACGAACAAGGCCAGTCCGTTCGCGATGGAATCGGCGCGAATGCGGCGATTGTCTGCGGCCTGAGCCCCGGCTTCCAAGAGCGATCTGAGGCCTTCCTGGTGCACTTTCTGATCCGTAAACTCGGCGATGTATCTACCCGCGATCACAAGGCCATCGCCCATGCCCTGTTGCGCCGCTTCGACCCCAATATCCCCATCGCCGATCTCGAAGACTACATCGTTGTTTTGATTTCCCGTCTTGAAGGCTTCGTTAGCCTCACCGAAGCCGGTCTATACTGCTCCACGGTTGAGCCCCCGGCTCCAGCGGCGTAAGCGGCATCCCCGCAGCTTCTGTCGCCTTACAGTGTTTAGCGCTTTCCCGTCTTTCTGTAACACCCAATTAGGAGACACATTCGCATGACACGCTCTTTCTTTCTTAAGCCAGTAACCCTGGCGTCCCTAAGCATTCTCGGCCCTGTCTAAGAGCCGCCTGCAACGCGATTTCCGCACCAGTTCGCTAAGTCCCGTCATCGCTCTCCAGGTGTCGGCGAAGACAGTGCAGTAGCAGCGGGGGACTCAGGCCCCCACGTAGCGCGCATAAAGACTTCGCGCCAACCCCGTATCCTGAGTCCCCTTGATAATCGCGCGCCCATCCGGGAATACCGTCAGTTCATAAGGGTCCAGGAAAAATCGAAGCGCGAATTCGTTCGCTCGCACACGGCCCAGCGGCGCCAGTTGCGCCGCCAGCACTTCCAGATCGATCGGACGCGCCCGCTCGTGGATCTGTACCGCGTTGCGCCCACACAGCGAGATCGGATTGCGGCGCCGCCCGTCCAACCAGATGTAGTCGCAGAGTCCGCAAGCGCGGCATTCCGGGTCGGGTTTCGGTTGCGGCACTTGGCGAATCTCGCCCGTCCAAAGATCGATCGTGGTAATCTTACGCGCCACTGCATCGGCATGTCCGGAAAGTATCTGCAACGCCGCGGCAGCTTGGATTGACGCCACCGTCGACGTCACCGGACCAAGCACGCCCGCGGTCTCACACGTCGGCTGCACTCCAGCCGGCGGGTCCGGATAGATGCATGCAAGGCAAGCGCTGTCTCCCGGAAAAACCGGCATCGCGATGCCGTAGGATCCCACCGCAGCGCCATAAATCCATGGGATGCCATTGGCCACCGCGTAGTCGTTGATCAGATACCGCGCCTCAAAGTTGTCCGTGCCGTCGAGGATCAGGCCGGCGCCCTCGAAAAGCTCAGCGGCGTTCCCGGCGGTAAGATCGGCCACCACCGGTTCGATCTCGATGGTGGAATTCGCCAACCGAAGATGACGCGCGGCGGCAATCGCCTTCGGCGTCCCTTCCGCCGCATCCGTTTCGTCAAACAGCCACTGCCGCTGAAGATTGTTGAGTTCTACGTAGTCGCGGTCGATCAGCCGAACCGTCCCCGCCCCGGCTCGCGTCACAATAGAAGCATGGACGGTGCCCAACGCTCCGCATCCCACTATAGCGACCGTGGAGGCCGCGAGCCTCCGCTGCCCATCTTCCCCGAAGGGTGCGAAACGAATCTGGCGAGAGTATCGATCCAACGCTTGTTATTATTGCAAACAGTGAGCCGATTGGGCGATTTTGCGCGATTTCGTCGATGGGCGTTTCGCGCGGCGGTGCTTCTTTCGTTTTGGCTGGCCGGCGTTGCGGGTGTGGCTGCCGGTTCCGCGGGCCAGGCCATCGTGGAAATCCGCTTTCTGCCTGAGCTTCAGCCGCTACCGGAAGATGAACTCGCCGCGCTGCTGCCCCTGCACGTCGGCCAGCCTCTCGATCCGCTCCTGGTGCGTGCCGCCATCATAAAGCTGCATGCCACCGGACGTTACAGCCAGGTGGACGTCTATACGGAGGACAAACCCGGTGGGGTCGGCCTTCGCTTCGAGACCAAGGGATCATGGTTCATCGGCCGCGTCACGGTGGAAGGCGTCCCGGAACCACCCAACCGGGGCCAGTTGGCCAACGCCACCAAACTCGAGTTAGGCCGCGAATTCTTCATCGAAGATGTTAGAGCGGCTGTCGAGCACCTCCGATCTAAACTCGAAGCCAACGGATTCTTCGAAGCTCGCATCGATCCCAAAGTGGATTACGATCTCGGCACCCAGCAGGTAACCATCGAGTTCCGCGTCGATCCCGGTCCCCGCGCGCACTTCACCAAACCACTTGTGGACGGCCTGGAACCGGACCAGTTGAACCGGCTCATCAACACGACTCGATGGCGGAGTTTGTGGGGCATCCTCGGTTGGCGCTCCGTCACGGAAAGACGCACGCAGACCGGCCTCGATCGCGTCCGCCGCTCCTACGCCAAACGGGACTATCTATTGAGCGACGTCGACATGGAAGAGATGAACTACCTGCAAGACTCCGCCGTTGCCCAACCCGTCCTCAAGGTAACCCAGGGACCGAAGATTCAAATCCGCACCGAGGGCGCCAAGGTATCGCGAGGCCGGCTGCGACAACTGATCCCCGTCTATCAGGAACAGTCACTCGATCGCGATCTTCTCATGGAAGGCCAGCGGAACCTTATCAGCTATTTCCAGTCCCAAGGATACTTCGAAGCCACCGCCGACTTTCGCACGGAAGAGGAACCAGACGGCAGCCGCTCGGTAATCTATTCGGTGGCACAGGGCGAGCGATACAAGCTGGCGCAGCTCTCCGTCGAAGGCAACCGGTACTTTCCCGATGAGACGATTCGGGAGCGGATGGGATTGCTCCCGGCAACTCGCGTTCGCTACCGCTACGGACGCTTCAGCCAGGCGCTGCTTGAGTCCGACGCCGCGTCGATCCGCGAACTGTATCACTCCAACGGCTTCCTCGACGTAAATGTCACATCCCGCGTCGAGCGTAACTTCGAATCGAAAGCCGATCAGTTGGCCGTGTGGGTGAAGATCGACGAAGGCCCACAATGGCTCGTCGGCGCCCAGACGCTCGAAGGCGTCTCTTCGGACCATTTGGAACAGATCGAACCGCTGATCAGTTCCATGGAAGGGCAACCTTACAGCACCGTCAACCTTACGGTAGATCGCGACAACGTTCTCAACTACTACTACAATCGCGGTTTCCCGGAAGCCAATTTCGAATGGGAGGCCGTCCCTTCCGTCCAACCCAACCAAATGGATCTGAAGTTGCGCGTCACCGAAGGCCGCCCTCAGTTTGTACGCGGGCTATTGGTCGGCGGGCTTGAGACCAGCGATGCCGAAATGGTCTTCCAGCGCATACGCCTCTCCGCCGGCGACCCTCTCTCCCAATCGCGAATGGTCGAAAGCCAGCGCCGCCTGTACGATCTCGGTATCTTCGCACGCGTCGATATGGCCGTGCAGAATCCGGAAGGCGACGAACCCGCCAAATACCTCCTCTACCAGATAGAAGAAGCTCGTAAGTATTCTGTAAGTTTCGGTTTCGGCGCTGAGATCGCGCGCATCGGCGGCGGCACCCCGAACTTTGACGCGCCCGCCGGTGAGCCAGGTTTTAGCCCGCGCGTATCTTTGGGCATCACTCGTTCGAACCTTTGGGGCACGGGCCACACCGGCAGCATGCAGGGCCGCCTTTCGAATATCCAGCGCAGGGCTCTGGTCACCTATCTAGCCCCCTATTTCAAAGGAAACGAAAACACCTCCCTCACCATCAGCGGCCTCTACGATCTGTCGCGCGACATTCGAACCTTCGAAGGGCGCCGCCAGGAAGGGTCTTTGCAGATCGCACAGCGCCTCTCTCGCGCAAGCACGCTCCAAACACGATTCACTTATCGCCGCACCACCGTGAGAAACCTGGCCATCGATCCCGACCTCATTCCCATCTACTCGCGCCCGGTACGCGTAGGTATCATATCGAGTACTTTGTTTCAGGATCACCGCGACGACCCCATCGATTCACACCGCGGTTACTACAATTCAGTCGATTTCGGTCTGGCCACCAAGGCGTTCGCATCGCAAACCGATTTCTTCCGATTGCTCGCCCGCAACTCCACTTACCATCGCATCGGCCGCGATCTCGTTTTCGCCCGCAGTACAATGCTCGGCTGGCTGTTCAACACCGCATCGGGGCAAGGCCCGGAAGAAGTCCCGCTTCCCGAGCGCTATTTCTCCGGTGGCGCAGCAACTCACCGCGGCTTCCCGGATAACCAGGCCGGCCCCCGCGATTTGCGCACCGGCTTTCCCCTGGGCGGAAGCGGCGTGCTCATGAATAACTTAGAGTTGCGTTTCCCTCTCTACGGGGATAACGTAGGCGCGGTGTTGTTCCACGACGCGGGCAACGTATACCGCAGCGTCGGCGACATCAGCCTCCGCGTTCACCAACGCGGGTTTAATGACTTCAATTACATGGTTCACGCCGCCGGAGTCGGCTTGCGCTACCGGACCCCGGTCGGCCCTGTGCGCGTCGATTTCGGCTTCGGCGCCAATCCGCCCCGCTTCCAATTTCTGAAAACTACGGACTTGCCACCCGGCGCTACCGGACCCATTCTGATCACCGATCATATCCGCCGCTTCCAATTCCACTTCTCCCTGGGGCAGACCTTCTAATGCGCGCCCTGATCCTAGTCGCGGCCATGGCAGCCGGCCTTCTGGACCGCACCGCCGTCGTCGTCGACCGGCATGTGATCACGGCGAGCGAAGTGGATGAGCAGCTACGCGTCACGGCATTCCTGAATCGCGAACCGCTCGACACGAGCCCCGCAAACCGCCGTCGCACCGCGGAGCGCCTCGTGGAACAATCGCTGCTACGGAAGGAAATGACTCTCACAGGCTACCAGGCCCCCGCTCCGGCCGAAGCCGCGCCCCTCCTGAAACAGTTGCGAGCCAGCCGTCCGGACTTCGCGCAGGACCTCCAAACATATCGAATCGACGAAGCCTCGCTCGAACGAAGTCTCCTATGGCAATTGACCACCATTCGCTTCATTGAGCTCCGATTCCGTCCCGGCAGCGCCGTGACCGATAGTGAGGTCGCCATCTACTACCGCGAAAACTATCTGCCCGACTGGCAGCGATCGCATCCCGCTGCCGGACTCCCGCCCGAACTCGACGACGTTCGCGAATCCATCGAAGGCCAGTTACTGGAGCAGAAAGCGGAGCAGGCGCTCGATCTCTGGATGCGGCAGGCACGCGTGCAAGCGAGGGTCCGTTTTGTCGACGCGGCGTTTGAGGAGCCGCCTTCACCATGAAGCGCAAGCTGGCACTCCTGTTCGCCGTGCTCACCCTTCTGCTGCTGGCCATCGCGCTCGGCGCGATGCTTACGCTGCGAAGCGATTGGTTCCGCCAGAAGGTGCATGATCGCATCGTCACCGAAATCCAAAACGCCACCGGTTCGCGCGTCGAGTTGGGTCAGTTTTCCTACGCTTGGACGCCGATGCGCGCCGAGGTTCGCGGCCTCACCGTGCATGGCTCCGAATCCGCCGCCGAACCGCCGTTGTTTCAGGCCGCCCGAGTCGCTTTGGGCCTGAAGATTGTTTCGCTATGGAGCAAGAAAGTAGATCTCGAGTTAGTCGAGATCTACCAGCCGCGCATCTATTACAACGGGAGCAACGCCCCGAAACCCAAGAGCGCACCCCAGCGCAATGCGATGGCCCAGTTCCTCGCTCTGGCGGTCAAGCAGTACCGAATCAAAGAAGGAACGTTTCAGTATCTGGACCGCAAGGCGCCTATCGATATCGAAGGTCGCGACCTCGAAATGACGATGGCATTCAACCCCACTGGCCCGGCTTACGAAGGCAACTTCTCGGCCAAGGCTCTGAGGATCGCCGCTCCCTTGCGCGCACCGCTCGAGTTTGACCCCGCCTTCACGTTTCGGCTGGATAAGGATGCTTTTCGATTTCGAGACGCCCGGTTTGACACTAAGTCGTCAAAGATTACCGCGGAGGGCCTGTGGCGCGCAGAGAGCGGCATCACCGGAACTTATACCGCCAATGTATCGATCGCCGAATTCGTTCCCGTCTTCAAACTCCCCGTGGAGCGCCGCGGCGCGGCGCATCTAAAGGGCAGCTTCGAGATTCGTTCCGCGAACGATTGGACCAGCCGCGGAACACTGGATGCCTATGGTTTGGAATACAAAGGCGTAACTTCCATTCGCGCCTCGGGCAGATATGAGAAGACCGGCAACAAAGTAGTAATGCCGTCACTTGAAGGCCACGCCCTGGGTGGATCCTTCACGGGCGTTGCCGAGTTGCGCGATTGGAAGTTCTATACGGCAAGCGGCGAGGCGAAAGGCTTCCCTGTAAACCGTCTGATGGATCTCGCTCGACAGGATCGCGGAAAGTGGGCGGCCGTGGTGAACGGTCCGGTGGAAGTATGCGGACCGGAGTTCGAGCTCAAGGCTCGAGTAACACTGGCGCCCTCGGAAGCCGAAACCGGAACGCCGTTAACGGGAGAAGTGGCAGTCACCTACCGGCAGGCCGGCGGCTTTGTGGAGTTCGATCAATCGCACATCGAACTGCCAGCGACGCGAGCCCATTTTCGCGGATCTCTCGACGCCGGAGTTGAGGTGGGAGCGGTTTCGCGCAATCTCGAAGAGATCGCCCCGCCGCTCCGGATCGCGAAGATGCCGGCGCGGATCGAACGCGGCCAGGGGCGGTTCACCGGTTTCTGGCATGGAGGTTTCGCCAACCCGCGCTTCCAGGGGCATCTGGATATGGAGGCGTTTTCCGTGCAGGGGCAACGGTTCGAGCGGTTATCGGCCGACGTCGACGCCACCGGCGCG
>JBGSME010000615.1:0-11663 GCA_041740335.1 Bryobacteraceae bacterium
AACGGCGATCAAGGGAGAGAGGTAGGCGAACTCGCGCCGGGTATACAGCGCATCCAGCCGGAGATCGAGTTGATTGCAAAGGTGGCTGGCTCGTTTCTGCGCGTAGTAGACGCCTTGTTCGGTGGCTGCCTCGGCCGAAATGTCGTATGCGGACTCGGCGATCAAGCGCACCACGTTCAGGATACGGTTCTCACCGCTCAGGAGCATGCCGAAATAGCGCGGAAGGCGACTCATTTTCCTGATGATCCGGGCACGCTCGCAAATGGGGAAGTTGTGGAGGAGGTCCTCACGATTGGCGGCTGTGAGACGCTCTTGGGCAGCGATGAGGCGCGAGCGGAGCGGGCGGGACGCCCAGAGGAGCGCGGAGTGGATCGGGGCGGGATCCAGGATGTCGTAGCCGTAGCGGTGGACGCCGCGAGCGAGAACGGGGCGCATGGCGGAGTAGACCAGCATCGGCCAGGCTCGCCCGCGAATGGTGAAACTCTGAGGATCTAGGAAGTAGTGATACGGCACGAAGGTCCGAAGCGCCTGTTGCACCGAGATCATGGTACGGAGCATGAGGTGCGAAAAGGCGGCGGATCGCGGGGCGGGCAGTTTGGTCCAGGCTTGGCCGGCGGCGGGATCGAGGGTGATTACCCAGGTGAGCGAGAGATTGCCAGTGGTGGCCGGCACGGGGATGCTGGTTTGAAAGTTTTCAAGAACGGAGTGAATCTGCGTGGACACGGCGTCGCTTGACGGAATGGTGTGGGTAGAGGAGTAGCGGAGAGCCCAAGGAGCGTAGTCCGGCCGTTGAAGCTGGCTGATCGGCCCGGCGACCAGGCTGAGGCCCTGGATGCGCGCGGGATTGCCGAAATAGATCGCTCCGGAGGCGTCGCACACGGGATCGGGCAGATTGTCCTTGTCAGGCGCGCGGCGGCCGGAAAACGGGAAGTGCACCGCGATACGGATCTCGTCGTCCAGGTGCGAGACCGAGTCCGGGAGAAGCGTGAGGACGCGGAGGCGAACGGCTTCGTTGAGAATTCTCTCCACGCGGAAGGCCTCGGCACCGAGGCGGTTGCGGAGAGCCGGAGAGCCGGTGGAAGAGTCGTCGTGAACGGAGACTTCGATCAGGGCCTGGCTGACGGCAGTGCGAGTGACGGAGACGGATTTGTAGAGGTCGGCCGGTAGGCGGACTCCGAATGCGCTCTGGAGCAGTCCGGCGCGGGTTTCACCCAGCCAGTAAAGGTCGAAGGCGACGCGAAGGCGACGGCGCGCCGGATCGGAAGTGGTGGTAGCTGTCAAGGGTCGAGTCCTTCTCGCCTCGATTGTACAACCTGGTTCCAAATAATTATCAACTATAAGTGGATGTATAGTTGATCAATATGTGTCTTAAAAGATTTGCTTTGTGCGGGTTGTGTGGGGCCGAAAAAATATTTGTTTTGCTTGTGACCGTGTCTGCGCCAAGTGCGCGTTTACGTGCACGAGGGAGGCGAACAGACCCTGGAACGACGGGGTCTCCCGAGAGGGTGGAATACGAGTACGGTGGAAGTCGCGCGCGGTGAACAAGCCGGTGGCGGCGATGACGGCGGCCCCCATGGGGCGATACTCATGGGTTCCGGCGCACCACGCAGTTTCCGAATCGAGCCAGAGGGCGAAACCCACAATTAAAGCCCTTTCAAAGCCAGTTTGGCTTCCTTGAGTGCAGGGAACTGCGCCTCGGCGCGCTTGAACTCCGGCGTATGGACGCACCGGCGGGACCCGTGATGCTGAACCGGATAGCGGAGGTGCAGCATCTCGTGATAGAGCACGTATTCGACGGCGATGGCGGGGACGCCCGGCTGGTCAAGCGCGCGGCTGAGGATGATGGCGTTGTGAGACGGGTCATAGTGGCCGAGCAGTGATTTTGACGGGCGGCGGCTCCATCCGAGTTGGGGGCGCGGCATCAGTCCGTGGAAGAAGCGCAAGTTCAATTCGTCGAAAATCGGATCGAGATTGTAGGTATCGCCTTGCGGACCGCTGACGTATTTTCGACCGCGTTCGGCGCGGAGGTGTTGGATCTGGCGGCGGACATCGGCGCGGAGCAGCCAGCGACGATACTGATGGGAGTGAAAGGCGGCGACCGGCTTTCGAAAGAGCTTACCGACAAGGATGTAGGCGAGGGCTTCCTGAATGGGCGCGGGAGCAGCTTCGAGAACATCGGAGATGCGGACTTCGATGCGTCCTTCGCGAAGGCGGATGAAGCTGTTGGCGTTGGCGAACGGTTTGAACTCCACCTGGAAGGTGGGAAGCTGGGTGTGGGGCCGAAGGTCGCGGAACACGCGCGCGTAGATCTCTTCGGCCGTTTCAAAAAGAAGGGCGCTCTGGACTTGCATCCCTTCGAGACTTTACCATAAACATTTCGCCCCCATGCCAAACGGTCAACAGTTGAACGCCAAGATTACCGCCCTCGGGACGTACGCCCCACCGGGGCTGCTTACCAATTTCGATCTCGAGAAGATGGTTGAAACCACCAATGAGTGGATTCTTGAGCGAACCGGCATTACGGAGCGGCATATCGCCGCGCCGGATGTGGCCACGTCGGACCTGGCGGTGGAGGCGGCGAACGCGGCGCTGAAGCGGCGAGGCATTGAGGCCAACGAACTCGACGCGATCCTATGCTGCACGGTGACTCCGGACATGCTGTTTCCATCGACGGCGTGTCTGGTGCAGGATCGAATTGGGGCGAAGCGCGCCTGGGGATTCGATCTGGTGGCGGCTTGTTCGGGATTTGTCTACGGATTGACCACCGCCGCCCATTTGGTCCACTGCGGGACGCACAAGAAGGTGATGGTGATCGGCGCCGATACGATGTCGAGGATCATCGATTACAACGACCGGGCGACGTGCGTGATATTCGGCGACGGCGCGGGCGCGATGATCGTGGAGCCGACCGAGGAGGGCGAGGAAGGCTTTCTGGGATTCCAGAACGTGCTTGACGGGTCCGGCGCGAACCATCTAAAGATGCCTGCCGGCGGCAGCCGGATGCCGGCTTCGCATGAATCGGTGGATAACCGCCTGCACTACGTCCATCAGGAAGGCCAAGTGGTGTTCAAGTACGCGGTTCGGCAGATGGAAGACATGACAAGGAAGCTGTTGGACCGGCATGGGGTGAGCGCCCACGACGTGTTGTTGATTCCGCACCAGGCGAACCGGCGGATCATTTCAGCGACGGCGGAAAAATTAGGGATCCCGTGCGAGCGCGTGGTCATCAACATAGAGAAGTTCGGCAACACGACGGCGGCGACGATTCCGCTTGCCACCAGCGATGCATTGTCGAACGGTAAGCTGAAGAAAGGCGACTTGGTGCTGTTCGCCGCGGTTGGAGCCGGCTTTACGTCGGGAGCGAATTTGTGGCGGTGGACCATGGAGCCCGGCGCATAAGTTGAAAAGAATTTGCCTCATCGCGTTGTACGTATCGCTCGCGGCGCCGCAAGCGCAACGGGATGAGCGACTGGCGAGGCACCGGAACCTCGGTAAGGCGTTCTTCGAGAATCCGACGACGCATCCGCAAGCGGTAGAGGAATTCAAGCAGGCGTTGGGGCTCGAGCCGGATTCCGCGCGGGAGCGTTTGAACTACGGGATCGCACTCGTCGCCAATGGGCAGACCAAGGAAGGGATCGATTGGATCGAACGGGTGCAAAAGAGCGACCCGGGCCTTGCGCACACATGGTTCAACCTTGGGGTTCAGTACAAGAAAGCCGGCGAGTATGACCGGGCGTTTGCGCAGTTTGAAAAGTTCGCCCAACTGGTGCCGGGCGAGCCGGCGGGGCACTACAATCTGGGGACGCTCCACAAATTGGCCGGGCGGATGCCGGATGCGATCAAGGCTTTCGAGACCGCATCGAGGTTGAACCCATCGCTGGCTGCGCCGCACTTTCAGCTATATAACGCGTACCGGCAGGCGGGCCGCCGTGAGGAGGCCGCGCGGGAGTTGAAGGCGTTCCAAAAAGCCAAGGACGATCAGGCGAACGCGGCGATTCCAGAGGATCTGGAGTGGAGTTTCTACTCTGAGATTCTGGACGAGGTGGATGCGCGGGCGACATCGGACGAGGCTCCGGCGAAGGTACGTTTCGTTGGGCGGCGGCTGGCCGCTGGAGCGGCGGATGATTCCGGACTCTTGATCCTTGATGCGAATGGCGACAAGCGTCCGGACGTGGCGGCGTGGATTGGCGGACGGCTTCGGTTGTTCACGTCCGCACTGGGGACGGGAGTGACGCTGGCGCAAGGGGTCCACTTTGCGGCGGCGGGCGACTTCAATAACGACGGGCTGGCGGATTTGTGCGCGTTGACTGGCGGGGGTCCGGTGCTGCTGCAGAGTGTGGCCGGGCGGTATTCCCGCAAGCCGATTCCGGCGCAGGGGCGCTTCGAGGTCGCGCTATGGCTCGACTACGATCACGACTACGACTTGGATTTGCTGCTCTTCGGCGAGAATGCGAACGTGCTGCTGCGGAACGAAGGCAAGAGCGGATTCTCCGACCATAGCGCCGATTTCCCGTTCGCCAAGGGCCGGGCGACGGGCGCGGTGGAACTTCGTGTTGTGGCCGATACGAAGGGCACCGACGTTGTAGTGAGTTATGCGGATCGCGAGGCGGTGTTGTATCAGGATCAACTGGCGGGGCGATTTCGAGTGCGCCCGTTCCCGGCGCTGAAGGCTGGGGCAAAGGCCGTTGCGGCGATTGACGCGGACCACACGGGATCGATGGACCTTGTTTTTGAGGATGGTCCGGCGGCGGGGCTGGTGTTCAACGAGAGTCCGTTCGGCGATGGGGAGAATCTGCGATTCCGGAGACCGGTGGATTCGGGATGGAAGGCGCCGGCGATCGTTGCGGACTTTGCCAATCGCGGCGTGTTCGATGTGCTCGCCGGCGGCCAACTGCTGCGTCAGGCTTCGCCGGGGAAATTCGGCGGGCCGGAGGTGGTGGGCGGGGCACTGTTTGGGGCGGCGTATGCGGCGGCGGATTTCAACCTGGATGGCAAGATCGATGTGGCGGTGCTCGACGAGGATCATGCGCTGCACATCCTGACGAACCGAACGGTGACCACGAACGGATTTTTGCGGGTGGCGCTGGCTGGCGTGAAGAATCCGAAGGTGGGCGTGGGCGCCGAGGTTGAAGTGAAGTCCGGGGTGCGGTATCAGAAGCAAACGTATCTGGGTTATCCGCTGCTTTTCGGAATGCGGGGAGAAAAGCGCGCCGACTCAGTGCGGATCACGTGGCAGAACGGGCTGATCCAAAGCGAGGCGAATCAGCCGGTGGGGCGGACGGTGACGTATCAGGAAGCGCAGCGGCTGACGGGTTCATGCCCGCAGGTGTTCACCTGGAATGGCCGCGAGTTCCAATACATCACCGACGTATTGGGCGTTGCGCCGCTGGGAGCGTCGTCGGGCGATGGCGAATATTTCCCGGTGGATCATCTGGAGCACATTCTGATTCCGTCGTCCGCGTTGGCGCCGAAGGATGGATTTTTCGAGATCCGGTTGACCGAAGAATTAGCCGAAGTGGCGTACCTCGATCAGGTGAAGCTGGTCGCGGTGGATCATCCCGGTGATTACCGGATTGTGTTGAACGAGAAATTTCAAGGGCCTCCGTTTCCTGATCTGAAGATCTATGCGGTGCGGGACGCGATGGATCCAGTATCGCGTTGGAACGTGGGCCAGACTGTCGAACTGCGGTTCGGTCCGGAAGCGATGGCGTTGCGGCGTCCGCTATTGGTGATGAGCGGATGGGTGGATTGGGCCGATGGCAGCCAGTTCCGGCAACGGTCGCAGGAGAAGGGTAACGAATTGGTGATGCCGCGGATCGAGGTTCGAGAGGGGGGGCGTTGGAAGACGTTGATTGAAGATTCTGGCATGCCGGCGGGCAAGCCAAAGACGATCGGCGTGGAGTTGCCGCGGGCCGCCACGGAGATGCGGATTGCGACGAATCTTGCATTGCACTGGGACGAGATTGCGCTTGTGGAGGAAGGGAACGCGACGTTGCTTCAGACGGAGATGAAGGCGTCTGGCGCGGAGTTGCGATTTCGGGGATTCTCGCGAGTGACGCTTGATCCAGCGCGGGAGAAGCCGGAGTTTTTCCACTACGCCGATCCGCTGCCGCAAACGATGTGGAATCCGACTTCGGGGAATTACACCCGTTATGGAGATGCGAGTCCGCTGATGGATGAGGCCGATGACCGGCTGGTGATCATGGGGTCCGGCGATGAGCTGGCGCTGCGGTTTGACGCGCGGGGATTGCCTCCGTTGCGCGAAGGCTGGGCGCGAAGCTATGTGTTGGCGGTGGATGGATGGGCGAAAGACAGCGATCCCAATACGGCGCATTCGCAGACCGTGGAGCCGCTGCCGTTTCAGGGCATGTCGCGATATCCGTATGGGGGGGGCGAGCGCTTTCCGGATGATGAAGCGCATCGGCGATGGCGGCGGGAGTACAACACGCGGCCGGCGCTGCGATTGACGCGGCCGTTGCGAGTGCGCAGAACTGCGAGCGAATAAATCTATGCTGATCCGTTGGGTCGCGATACTGTTTCTGGTGCTGCTGGTGAACACCGCCTATATTGCGGCGAACGCATCGGCCACGATCTTCTACATGAGCAACGTGCTGCTGCACGTTTTTCTTGGATTGGGGTTGGTGGTTGGCTATGTCGTGTTGCTGGGGCGGCATCCGGAGCTACGGCGGACGGCGTTCGCTTTGCTGCCGGCGGCGGCGCTGGGCCTCTATCTGACGGTGCGCGGCGCGACGTTTGACCAGCGGGGGATGCTGCTGATCCACATCGGGTTGAGTTTGGTGGGAGTGGCGCTGATCGGGATCGCGTCGCGGGGCCAGTGGCGGAAATGGCTGGCGGTGGTGACGGTGTGCGGCATGGGATACGTGGGCGCGTCGGTGTTGTGGCAGCGCATAGCTCCGAACCCCGATGACCGGATCCGCAATCCTGAAGTGGTGCCGGTTTCGATGGAGGAAGAAGGCGCGGGTCCGAATTCGCCGTTCTGGCCATCGTCGGCGAACACGAACGTGAATGGCGTGATCCCGTCGGATTTTTTCATGGACTCGAAGTTATGCGCGGAGTGCCACAAAGATATTTACGATCAGTGGAATTCGTCTGCGCATCATCATGCGTCGTTCAACAACCAGTTCTACCGGAAGTCGATTGAGCAGATGCAGGAGTTGGGCGGGTTGGAGGGCAGCAAGTGGTGCGCGGGATGTCACGATCACGCGGTGTTTTTCAACGGGAGATTCGATAAGCCGATCAAGGATCAGATCGATACGCCGGAAGCGCAGAACGGTTTGGGTTGCGTGTCGTGCCACTCGATTGCGAAGATGCAGGGCTCGATGGGCAACGGTGGCTTCACGATTGAATATCCGCCTTTGCATGAGTTGGCGTCGAGCCGGAACCCGTGGATCCGGAAGCTGGACCGGTTCCTGACGTATCTCGATCCGGAGCCGCACCGGCGCACGTTCCTGAAGCCTTTCATGCGTCAGGATCAGGCGGAGTTTTGCGCGGGATGCCACAAGGTCCACCTGGACGTTCCGGTGAACAATTATCGATGGCTGCGTGGATTCAACGATTACGATAACTGGCAGGCGAGCGGTGTTTCGGGACAGGGCGCGCGGTCATTTTACTATCCGGAAAAATCGTCGACGTGTGGGGATTGCCACATGCAGATGGTGGAATCGAATGACGCGGGCAATCGGAATGGGAAGGTTCATTCGCACCGGTTTGCGGCGGCAAACACGGCGCTGGCGTATGTGAACAAGGACGCCGTGCAGTTGGAAGAAGTGCAGAAGTTTCTGCAGTCCGGCTTCATCACGGTGGATATTTTCGCGGCGTCGCCGGTGGATGAGAGCAAACGCGAGGCGCAGATGATGCGGCGTGCCGGTGAGGGTCCGCGATTGATGTCGACGTTTGCGGTGGGCGAGGAAGCCGAGCTTGGCGGACCGGTGTTCCTGCGCGAAGTGGGGAACCTGGCAGCGCCGCTCGATCGCGTGGGCACGAAGTTCGCGCCGGGGTCTACGGTGCGTCTGGACGTGGCGGTGCGGACGCGCAAAGTGGGGCATTTTTTTCCGGGCGGGACGGTGGACGCCTTCGATATATGGTTGGAGGTGGAAGCGCGCGACGGCAAGGGCCGTAGCATTTTCCATTCGGGCGCGGTGGAGGATGGCGGGCGCGGTCCGGTGGACAAGGGAGCGCACTTTTACCGGTCGTACATGTTGGACGGGGCAGGGAATCCGATCGATAAGCGCAATGCGTGGCAGGCGCGGAGTGTGTTGTATGTACGGATGATTCCGCCGGGCGCGGCCGATGTCGCGCACTACCGGTTGGCGATACCCAAGGACGCAACCGGTGCAGTGACGGTGGAGGCGAAGCTGCACTACCGGAAGTTCGCCCATTCCTACACACAGTATGCGTATGCGGGAAAGCCGGTGGCGGGTGAAGCGAATAAGGACCACGATTCGCGGACGTATACCTTCGATGCAAAAGACATTCCCGTGAATGTCTCGGGCGAAATCAAGGATGCGATTCCGGACCTCCCGATTGTGACGCTGGCGACGGCGCAGGCATCGCTTGCGGTGGGCACGGGCGATCCGGAATGGAAGCCGGTTGTCGATAAGCGTGATCGCGAGCGTTGGAACGATTGGGGGATCGGGTTGCTGCTGCAGGGCGATTTGAAGGGCGCACAGTATGCGTTTGAGCGTGTTACCGAGGCCGAGCCTACTTACGCCGATGGATGGATCAACGTGGCGCGGGCGCTGATTCAGGAAGGGCAGACCGAGGCGGCCAAGCCGTATCTGGCCAAGGCGCTGGCGATTGGTCCGAATCTGGGGCGGGCGCATTTTTTCCTAGCGATGGCGCATAAGGCGGATGGCGACTACGATGCAGCGCTTGCGTCGCTGGGCCGGGTGACGGAACTCTATCCACGCGATCGCGTGGCTTGGAATCAGGTGGGCCGGCTGCAATTTCTGAAGCGGAACTACGCGCCGGCTGTAGAGGCGCTGGGCCGTGTGCTGGCGATCGATCCGGAAGACGTGCAGGCGCACTATAACCTGATGCTTGCGTATCGCGGATTGGGCGATGCGGAGAAGGCGCAACGGGAAGAAGTGCTGTTCCGGAGATTCAAGGCGGACGAGGCTTCGCAGACGTTGACGGCGAAGGCGCGAATGTTGAGTCCGGAAGACAATAATGAACGGCAGGCGATTCACGAGCACGATTCGCTGCCGGTGCGGGCGGCGAAATGAGAATACTGTTGATTTTGGTTTTGGCGGCAGCGTTTGCGCCGGCGCAGGTGACGTTCACCGACGTGACGAAGGCGGCGGGGATCCGCTTCACGCACAACGCGGGGAAGACGGGGAAGAAGTATCTGCCGGAGACGATGGGGGCGGGCGTGGCGTGGATCGACGCCGATCAGGACGGATATCTCGACTTGTTTTTTGTGAATTCAAAGGATTGGGCGGCGCGCGGGCGGAAATCCCTACCGGCGCTTTATCGCAACAATCGGGACGGGACCTTCGTGGATGTGACGGCGTCGTCCGGCTTGGGGATGGAGACGTATGGGATGGGCGCGGCGGTGGGCGACTACGACAACGACGGCCGCGACGATCTCTACGTGACGTCGATTGACGGCGACCGGCTGTATCACAACGACGGGGCCTTTCGGTTTCACAATGTGACGGCGGCGTCCGGGATCAGCAACGAGCAGTTTGCGACTTCGGCGGCGTGGCTCGACTACGACAAAGACGGCAAGCTCGATTTGTTCGTCGCCAACTACGTGCAGTATTCGATCAAGAGCGATCTGTGGTGTTCGCTCGACGGATCGACGAAGTCGTATTGCACGCCGGAATCCTACAAGGGGGTGGCGAGCCGGCTGTTCCGCAATATGGGCGGCGGCAAGTTCACCGATGTTGGCGCGAAGGCGGGCGTGGCGGATGCGACGTCGAAGTCACTGGGCGTGGTGGTGTTCGACTACAACGGCGACTCGTGGCCCGATCTGTTTGTGGCCAACGACACGCAGCCGAACAAGCTGTATCGCAACATGACGAACGGGACCTTTCAGGAAGAGGGCTTGCCGGCGGGCGTGGCGTTCGGGGAAGACGGTGTGGCGCGCGGGGCGATGGGAGTGGACGCGGGCGACTACGATGGGTCCGGCCGGGCGCATCTGGTGGTGGGGAATTTTTCGAACCAGATGCTCGGGTTGTATCACAACGAGGGCAAGGGCTTGTTTGTGGACGAAGCGCCGCGATCGGCGGTGGGGCGCGCATCGCTGCTGAGCCTGGCGTTCGGCGTGTTTTTCGTCGACTATGACCTTGATGGGCAGCTGGATCTATTCGCGGCGAATGGCCACATTGAGGAAGAGATCAATCGCGTGCAGCCCAGGGTAAGCTTCGCGCAGGCGCCGCATCTGTTCCGCAATTTGGGCAAAGGGCGGTTTGAGGAAGTGACGTCGAAGGTGGGCGTTCAATTGAAACGCCCCATAGTGGCGCGGGGCGCTGCGTATGGCGACTTCGATAACGACGGCGACGCCGACATCGCGATTTCGACCAACAACGGTCCGGCGTATTTGTACCGCAACGATGGCGGCAACAAGAACAACTGGCTGCGTGTGACGTTGAAGGGGACGCGATCGAATCGCAACGGGATGGGCGCGGTGGTGCGCGTACAGTCGGCGGGCGGGTCGCAATGGCGAATGGTGCGGTCCGGGTCGAGTTACTGTTCGGCGAATCAGATTGCGCCGCTGTTCGGATTGGGCACGGACGCGACGGCGGCCGTTGAGGTGGAATGGCCGAGCGGAGCAAAGTCAAAGATGGCGGGCGTGAAGGCGAACCAGTCACTTACAATTGAAGAGAAATGAACCCAAAGCTTCGGATTGCATCGATCACAGACGAGTTCTCCCCGGACCTGAGCGTCGCCTTGCCGGCGATGGCCGAGATCGGGATGACGGGCGCGGAACTGCGCGTTTTGTGGGGTAAGAACGTTATGGACCTCACGGAAGACGAATTGAAGACGGCGAAGAAGATGGTGAGCGATGCCGGGATGGAAGTGATCGGAATCGCGTCGCCAGTGCTGAAGTGCGTGCTGCCCTACGCGCCGGCGGTGGATGAACGGTTCCAGCAGGACATGTTCAACGCGAAGTATTCGTTTGAGGATCAGAAGGGGCTGGCGGACCGGGCGATCGAAATTTGCAAAAAGATGGACTGCAATCTGCTGCGGGTGTTTTCATACTGGCGGACTGTGGCGCCTGAGGAGTGCTTCGATCGTGTTGCCGAAGCGATGCAGTGGCTGGCGGAGAAGGGCGAGCGGCACGGCGTCACCATCGGGATCGAGAACGAACATGCGTGCAACATCGCGACGGGCGCGGAAGCGGGCCGGCTGCTCGATACGGTGCAGCATCCCAATTTGAAGCTGGTGTGGGATCCGGCGAATGCGATGTGTTCGGGCGAGGATCCGTATCCGGGCGGATATGCGAAACTGCCGAAGGATCGCATCGCGCACGTGCATGTGAAGGACTGCCATATGGAAGGGCACAAGCCGGTGTGGGGCCCGGTGGGGACGCGGCACGTGTTCTGGAAGGGGCAGATCGACGCATTGATGCGCGACGGTTACACGGGCTGGCTGAGTCTGGAGACGCACTGGGCGGGTCCGGGCGGCGACAAGTTCGA
>JBGSME010000616.1:0-2509 GCA_041740335.1 Bryobacteraceae bacterium
GGAGGCGCAACTGGACCGGTTCCTGATGAAGATCCTGGTGGACTATCCGACGCGGGAAGAGCTGAACCTGATTGTGGAGCGCACCATTCAGAAAGAAGAAACGCACCTGGAAGAGAAGGCGGACCGGGCTGCGATTCTGCAGTTGCGGAGCGTGGCGCGGCAAGTGCTGGTGGCGCCGCATGTGCAGGATTACGCGATCGACCTGGTGATGGCGACGCAGCCGAATACGAACGACGCGCACGCGTTGACGAAGAAGTTCATCCGTTATGGAAGTTCGCCGCGCGGGGCGCAAGCGATGGTGGAATGCGGCAGGGTGCATGCACTGATGCAGGGCCGGCTGCAATTGAGCGTGGACGATGTAAGGAAGGCCGCGCCGGCGGTGCTGAGGCATCGTGTGATCCTGAACTTCGACGCGCACGCCGAAGGACAAACGGCGGATTCGATCCTCAGCGAGATCATACAGAGTATGACGCCGGTGAACCGGTAGGCCGCGGGCGAGATGGCGGCGGAACCTCTCATCGACCGCAAATTTCTGGAGAAGCTGGAGCGGCTGGCGATCCGCTGGCAGAAGTCGTTTCCGGGATTGGTGGGCGGGCACAATGCATCGCGGTTTGCGGGGTCAGGCCAGGAGTTTCTGGATCACCGCAATTTTCACTCCGGGGACGATCTACGGGCAGTGAACTGGCGCGCGTATATGCGGCTGGAGAAGATGTTCCTGAAGATGTTTCAGGTGGAGCCGCGGGTGCCGGTACGGCTGCTGGTGGATGCAAGCGCGAGCATGACGACGGGGGAACCGCAGAAGTTCGACTATGCGCGGCGGCTTACGGCGGCGTTGGCGTATGTGGGGCTGGTGCGGCTGGATACGATCATGATCCATCCATTCCGCGAGACGCTCGGCGACGGGCAGGTGTGTTCCGGAGGCCGGCATCGTTTCGGTCCGGTGGCGGATTTCCTGTCGGCGGTGGAAGCGAGCGGGCAAACCGATTTCTTACGTGTGTCGCGGCAGTTCGTCAATAAGTATGTGAATCGCGGTTTGGTGATCGTAGTCTCGGACTTTTTGGCCGAGACCGAGCCGGACAAGCCGTTGCAATACTTGGCTGAGTTCGGCCACGAGGTGTTGGCGATCCAGGTGTTTTCCGACGAAGACCGGACGCCGCCCTTTGAGGGAGAGTTGGAACTGACCGATGCGGAGAGCGGGGAGAAGATGGAGCTCGACTTCGACGTGGAAGCGCGAGCACGATACACGGCGGCGTTCGACGAATACTGCGAGCGGGTGAGACGGGCAGTGCTGGGCCATGGGGGCCGGTACGCGCCGGTCCCGACATCGGTGCCGGTGGAGGAGGCATTGTTCGGGCCCGTGATGCGGGCGCGGGGTGTGGCCTGATGTTTCTTTTCAATTTGAGCGCGGCGGAGTTTTTGGCGCTGTTCACGGCGGTTTCGGCGGTAGTGGTGGCGTTGTATTTGCTGGACCGGTCCCGGAGACAGGTGGTGGTTTCGACGCTGCGATTCTGGACGCACGCATCGCGGCCGGTAGAGTCCACACGGCGGCGTCGGATCCGGCAATGGCCATCGCTGCTGTTGCAACTGCTGGCGTTGGCGCTACTGTTGCTTGCCTTGTCCCAACTACGGCTAGGCAGCCGCGACACGTCTTCACGGGATCACGTATTGATCCTCGACACGTCTTCGTGGATGGCGGCACGGGCGGGCGGACAAACGGACGGCGGGACGCTGATGCAGGAGACACGCGCGGTGGCGCTACGGTATGTCGACAGTGTACCGAGCGCCGATCGCGTATTGGTGATGTACGCCGATGCGCTGGCAACACCGGTGACGGCGTTTGAGACGAATCGCAAGATTGTTCGCGAAGCGGTGACGCGAGCCGCTGAGAGCAGTTCCGCGCTGGACCTGCAGGGCGCGCTCGACTACGCGGTGCGTCTGCAAAAGCGGGAGAACAAGCAACCCGGAGAGATTGTGTTCGCGGGCGCGGGGCGTGTAACGGGAGGCGAGGGCGGCATACAAGCGCCGGGGAACCTGCGGCTGCTTCCGGTGCGCGCGAATCCGGACAACGTAGGATTGCGAAAGATCGGCGTGCGGCGATCGACGCAGGATGCCGGCCTGTGGCGGGTGTTCGTATCGGTGCGCAATTATTCCAGGAAGACGCAAGGGGTGGACCTGGCTGTGACGTTCGCGAAGTCGCCGGTGGCGACGCGGAGATTGGCGCTGGGCGCGATGACGGAAGAAGAAGTGGCGTTCGATTTTAGAACCAGGGTGGCGGGAGTGATGGAAGCCCGGATCCGGTCACGCGGCGACGGGTTTGCCGCCGACGATCGGGCGACATTGCAATTGCCGGCTACGCCGGTGGTGCCGGTAACGGTTTGCTCGAACAATCCGCGGGTGTGGCGGCCGCTGCTCGATGCGCACGCGAACGTGGAGGCGCGGTATCTCACACCGGCGCAGTGCGAGGGGACGATCGAGGAAGGCGTGGCGATTTTCGACCGGTGCGCGCCGC
>JBGSME010000617.1:0-3179 GCA_041740335.1 Bryobacteraceae bacterium
GCGGCCGATGGGGCGCTGGTGATCGGCGACGCGGCGCTGCGAGTGGATCCGGGCGGCGAGTGTCCGGCGCTTGATTTGGGTGAGGAGTGGATGGCCTTGACGGGGCTGCCGATGGTGTTCGCGCAATGGGCGGGCGCACCGGAGCGAATTGACCGGCTGATGGCGGATGGCGCGGCGGGGGTGTTTGAGGAATCTCTCGAGCAGGGGCTTGGCCACATGGAGGAGATTGTGGCGGCCGAGTCAAAGGGCCGGGGATTTCCGGCGGATCTGGTTCGGCACTATCTGACGCGGCACATCGTGTTCCGGATCGGCCCGGAGGAAGAGCGGGGGTTGCGGACGTTCCTCGAGTACATGGAGGAAGACGAGCCGGCGAGCCGGATTACTCGGGACGCGGCGGGAGCTCCCTGAGGCGTTTAAAACTGTAGGCGGGGTAGACCTGCGTGACGATCTGTCTGCGGCCATCCGGTCCGCGCTCTTCGTTTTGGAGAGCGTAGGGAGTGGTGGAGACCAGTTCCCAGCCCAGACGCGCGGCTTCCTGCAGTTCCCAGTCGTCCACCTGGCGGTAGCGCGCGGGTGAGATCTCGCGGGGGACGATGGTGCGCACTTCCCACTGCGGATATTCGATGCGCCGGGTGGAGGACTTGCGCGGCGGTTGTTGTTGGGCGAAGGCGAGGATGGCGATGACGCCAAAGGCGAGGAGCAGCATCGCGGCATTGGCCGGATTGCTGCGTATGGCTGGCGGCGGCTGCGGGCTCATACCGTGTTGACGCGGGAGAACTCCAGGCCGTGCAAAACGTCGGACGGGAGGGTCGCGAATCGTGCTAAGAAATAAGAGACCGACACAGAGCGAAAAACCCATATGGTAAGAACCGAGTTTGTACTGGATGCGTGGAAGACGGCGCGGCGGGATACGGCGCAGGCGCTGCTGGACATGCCGCTCGAGCAGATTGATTTCCGGCCGGCCGGCGATCTGATGACGTTCCGCGAGATCGCGGCGCACATCCTCAACGCCGGACACGCGTTGGCGGGCATGCTGTTGGACGGGGTGGACGATATGACGGGGCCGGAGTTTCGCGAACGGATGAAGACGTACTTTCACGCTGGGGTGGATTCGATGCCGGCTGGGGAGTTGGCGGAGTTGTTGAACCGGACGGTGGAGGAAGACTGCGCGGCGCTGGCGGGGCGAGGGGAAGAGTTTCACTCGGGGATGATCACGAAGTTCGATGGAACGCGTTTGACGCGGCTGGAGATGGTGCAGTTCACCAAGGAGCATGAGTTAACGCACCGGTCCCAGATGTTCATGTATCTCCGGCTGCAGGGTGTGGTTCCGCCCACGACGCGGCGCCGGAATGCAAAAAAATAAGCTGTCTGAAAAAAACCAGTTGCAATTGCCGATGGGTCTTGTATAAAAGAGTCTTACGTACTTTTGCGGTGGCACCGGCCGTCGTTTGACGGGACGTCCCTCGCGGTGGATAAAATCTGGCGCCGGGCCGGTGAAGGCGGGCGCTCAATGTTGGAGGCTTGAAGGAAATGGTTACTTGCCTGGCGTGTGACGCCGATATCGATCTGGATGAATCGGAACTGGACGAAGGGGATTCGATTTCCTGCGACGAGTGCGGGGCCACGTTGAAGGTGGCGAGTCTGAACCCGTTGGAACTCGAAGGGGACGACCTCGATGAAGACGATGAAGACGAAGACGAGGACGACGACGACTTCGACGAGGACGAGGATGAAGAGGACGAGGATGAAGACGAAGAGGAGGACTGGTAGCGGCCGAAGATGCACTCCCGTAGATTCTGTGCGTTGTTGTTGGGAATCTGGCTTGCCGGATCGGGCGTGATTGCATGGGTGGCCATGCACAATCTAGGCTCGGTGGATGAGCAGGTTGAGCCGAAGTTCCTGCGCCCGCTCGAAGAGGTGAAGGAACTTGGCAAAGAGCGGGTGAGGGGACTGTTCCAGTACCAGGCGGCGGAGATGAACCGCTACTACGCCGACCGCTGGGAGGTAGTGCAATTGATTCTGGGGGCGCTGATGGGGCTGATGCTTTTGTTCAGCACCAATGGCAACCGTGTGGCGATGTCAGCGTGGGCGGTGATGTACCTGATGGTTCTGATGCAGCATTTGGCGGTGACGCCGCGGGTGCTGGATCTGGGGCGAGGGCTGGACTTTGCCGAAGCCGGTGAAATGGGCGACGAACGGAGGGCTCTCGGGCGGCTGCAGGTGACCTACGGGTGGACAGAGGCCGTGAAGGGGTTGGGGGCGCTGGTATTGGGTGTACGTCTGGTGACGAGCCGGAACGCGGTAACGTCATCTTCCGGACGAAGGCGCAGGCGGAGCGTCGATCTCGACGAAGTCAACAACGCCGATCACAGCCATATCGATGGGTGAGTTGGGGCGTCCGACGCTGGTCATGGCGGAGAATCCTTCGGTGACCAGGAGAACGCGGTCCCCGATACCGGCATCGACGGCGTCGAGGGCGACGAACGCCTGACCGCGATCGGTGCCATCGAGATTGAGGGGCTGAACGAGCAGAATTTTTTGGGCTTCGTGGCTGGGGTGTTTCTGCGTGGCGACGACTTCGCCGATAACGCGGCCGATCAGCATGGCTTCTCCGAGGAGCTTCGTTGGGCGAGGCGATCGACGTGCAGCGAGTCAATGATTCCGACGACGGTATGATCGGTGGGGACTTCGGTGGGGAGGAAGGGGAAGCTCGACTCTTTACCGCGGCACCAGTAGATGAGTTCACCGGCGCCGGCGCCGACTGAATCGGCACAGACGACGGTTTTGCCGGTGTCGGCGAGTTCCGGGGTAACCGGTTGGATGAGAAGGAGGCGCTGACCTTCGAGGTTGGGGTGTTTGACGGTGGCCCAGACGCGGCCGATGACGCGGCCCAGTTGCATTCCGGTTAGCCTTTCCCCGGCGAAGCTTCGTCGATGCTGAGACTGTCGACGATGCCGATGATGCTGGTATCGACCGGGGTGTCCTTGCAGCCTTCGGCCATGCGGGCGGAACTGCCGCTGACGGCGAGGACGAGTTCGCGATAGCCGGCGCTGACGGTATCGACGGCGATTACGTAGTTGCCGTCGTTTACGCCATGGGGATTGACGGGTTGGAGGATGAGGAGCTTTTTGCCCTCGAGGCGCGGGTCCTTCCGCGTAGCGACGACGGTTCCAACCACG
>JBGSME010000618.1:0-2088 GCA_041740335.1 Bryobacteraceae bacterium
GCGGCTTCACCGGAGCCGGGAAGTGTTACTGCCGTGGCCTGAGAGCGCCGGGCGCAACTTATGGCTGGGGATCCTCGATCGTGTGCAGGAATGGTCGGCACGGGAGGGAGCGCCGCCGGAGCTGGAGATTTCACCGGCGCCGCTTTATCCGTCGCACCCGGATGGGCGAAATCCGGATGAAAGTTTTCGCCGCGAGAAATTCGAGACGCGGATCCGCAACACGACGCGGCTTCGGCCGGAGGCGATGAGCGACGCCACGCATCGGGCGCAGACGGAGTTATTTTGGGCGATTTCGTTCCGGCTGCCTGCGATCGCGTTCGGGATCGCGGCGGAGCATCCAGGTATCGTGTCATTCACCGATTCGCTGTATCTTGCTTCCGTGCTTCTGGAGCAGGGGAAAGACGCCGAAGCGTGGGAGCGGGTCGAGAAAGCGTTACCGCGATGGCAACCGGATGATCGCGCGCAGGTGGCGCCCTCAGCGCTGCTGACGCACGCGAGTATCAATCGGCTGATGACGCCGGAGCGGTGCTCGGCTGTGTTGCTGCGCAACGCGAAGCCGTCCCGCGGGTAACGGCATCGAAGCGAGAGAGATATGATTTAAGGCGGCCATCCGGAGCGCGCCGAATGACATTACTCACTTATGCCGTTTGTTTCTCCGCCGCTTTGCTGGCGTTGCGCCACCTTTTTCCGTATGCGTACTTCCTTCGAGTACCGCTGATTTGCGGCGCCATCTTTGTTTTATTTCCTTATCTAGCGACCTCGGGCCCGCTGCGTGCCTTTGGCAACGGGATGTTCGAAGTGAAGCGTTGGGACATCTGGCAAATCGTGTTCGCCGTTTTCACCACGGCGGCAGCATTGCTGACCACTTCCGACCTGGTATGCTCCCACGCGGCCGATCGTATGCCCGGTACTGCGCGCCTGCCGCAGTTCTGGGGCAGGGAGATTGTGAGATGGCCGATTCGGCTTTCCGTGCTGTCGTGTGTTCTCGGCGCGGTGTACTTCGGAGGCGCGGTTTCCTATCTCGCCAGCTTGAGGCCGCTGGAGGGCTGGGACGGACAAGCGGTACTCGAACTGGGAATCGGCCTGGTGCTGTTCCTATCGAGTGTGGGCTTGCTGTGGCTGCTTACGCGAAGCGGCAAACCGCAGAAGGCGCTTAGCGGCGCGTTCCGGACGATGGCGTGGAGCGGCGGTTACATGGATCCGGCCACCGGACAGGTCTATGCGGGCCATGCCATTGCGGCTGTTCTCGGCGGACTTTCGATTTTGGCATTCCTGGCTTTCGGCATCATCCGCTACTTGGCCATCGCCAAGAACACAATCATCGGGGTGGCGGCCGCGGAAGCAACTACGGTACCGACGTTGGCCTGGGTGGTGTTGCTGGTGCTTGTCTATTGCTGGCTCTTCTCCGGCCTTGCGTTCTGGCTGGATGCGATGCGTATTCCGGTGCTGCTGCCGATTGCGATCTTACTGGGGTTGTGCGGCTATTTCTTTCCGGCATCCGACCACGTTTATCCGGTAATCAGCGGAGCGGCGATCAATCCCGCCACGGCGCCGGAACTTCTTGCCGCGGCGACACCGAAGGCCGATCCGAACGTGATCATCGTAGTGGCGGCGAGCGGCGGAGGCATTCAAGCAGCGGCATGGACAGCGACCGTCGTCGAGGGCCTGACGAAGGACGCGCCCGGGTTCGCGCCGAACGTGCGGCTGGTGAGCGGCGTTTCCGGCGGAAGCGTTGGGCTGATGTACTTCGCCGCGGCGTATGAGAATGGCGACATCGCGCACGCCGAACTGAGCGGGCGTGTGCTTGAAGACGCGACCGAGGGAGACCCGTTGTTTCGTCTGGCATCGGCGGCGAGCCTGGACTACGCAGCGTGGGGGCTGGCGTTTCCCGATTTCTTCCGGTCATGGATACCGTTCGAGTTCTACCAGGACATTGATC
Organism: Bryobacteraceae bacterium; assembly: GCA_041740335.1. Lineage (GTDB taxonomy): Bacteria > Acidobacteriota > Terriglobia > Bryobacterales > Bryobacteraceae > DSOI01. Next base: position 1,940 of record JBGSME010000618.1, read on the forward strand.
GTGCGTGGGCGTTGTCGCGCGCCTGGGTGCGTTATCGAGGAATGGAGAGGCTGGCCACCGACACGCTTGCGGGATGGGCGAACGACGCGCGAACGGGCGCGAGGCCGGCTGTTGTCTTCAACGCCACAGTCGCCGAAACCGGGGTCCGG
>JBGSME010000619.1:0-3131 GCA_041740335.1 Bryobacteraceae bacterium
AAGCGTATGCCCCACCGTTTCTCAATGTCTTGCTTGATTCTCTATTGGCCGGTTTTCAGGTGTCCCTCATTGGCCGGTTTTGGGTGTCCCCCGAGGGTCGAGGCCGTCAACGAACTTCAAAATAGACTCGGAATTGTTATATAGGGGATCCTCACGCTGACACTCGCTACGGAAACTCGCTTGCGCCTGGAGCAGGTTCGCGACGCGATTCACCAGCCCGGCGCCAGGATGGTTTTGGTTGAAGTGGAAGTGTGTGGCGAGTTGGCCATTGGCCAACTGCAAGGTCCGCGCGGTCCGGCGTATCCCTGGGGAGTGGGCTCGGAACAGGATGAGCTACATACGACGCTTCGGGTTAGTGGCTCAATCGCCATTCTGCAGGTTCGGCTCGATGCGGCGAGGGCCTCTACGGCCCCCTCCTACTCTGCTGGCTCGCCTCAAAGTGTGTAGCGAGTCGGCCATCGCTCAATCGCTGTCGACGTCAGCAACCTCGCAAATCATGGCTTCGGTGGTGAGCATGAGTGAGGCAATCGAGGCTGCATTCTGCAGCGCCGTACGAGTTACCTTCGTAGGGTCTATGACTCCGGCTTCCACGAGGTCTTCGTACTGTTCGGTGGATGCGTTGAAGCCGAAGCTGGCGTTCTTGTGGTTCCTCAGCTTCTCGGCGACAACGGCGCCTTCCGTCCCGCAGTTCACCACGATCTGACGAACCGGCTCCTCGCAAGCTCGACGCACGATGGTGACACCGAACTGCTCGTCGCCTTCGAGTTTCAGATTGCCGAGCGCGATGGCGGCGCGCAGAAGCGCAACCCCACCACCCGGCACAATGCCTTCCTCAACCGCGGCGCGGGTGGCGTGAAGCGCGTCTTCAACGCGGGCCTTTTTCTCTTTCATCTCGGTTTCGGTGGCCGCGCCAACTTTGATGATCGCCACTCCGCCGGCCAGCTTCGCGAGGCGCTCCTGCAACTTCTCACGATCATAGTCCGAGGTAGTGTCCTCGGCCTGGCCCCGGAGTTGCTTGATGCGGGCCTGAATATCCGCCTGCGCGCCGCCGCCGCCGACGATCGTAGTAGTGTCCTTGGTCACCGTGACCCGCTTGGCGCGGCCCAAATCCGCCAGAACAACGCTTTCCAATTTCATGCCAATCTCGTCCATGATGGCTTTCCCACCGGTGAGGATTGAGATGTCTTCCAGCATCGCCTTGCGCCTGTCGCCGAATCCGGGCGCCTTCACGGCGCACGCGTTGAGAGATCCACGCAGCCTGTTGACGACGAGCGTTGCCAACGCTTCACCTTCCACGTCCTCGGAGATCAACAGGAGCGGCTTTCCCGCGCGGGAGATCTGTTCAAGCAGTGGCAGAATGTCCTTCATGTTAGAGATCTTCTTCTCGTGGATCAGGATGTATGGGTCTTCGAGAACGCATTCCATGCGCTCCTGATCGCTCACAAGGTAAGGCGAGAGGTAACCACGATCGAACTGCATGCCGTCTACCGTTTCCAACTCGGTAGTCATCGTCTTCGATTCCTCGACGGTGATCACGCCATCCTTGCCCACCTTCTTCATCGCTTCCGCGATAACGTCTCCGATCGTGGAATCGCTGTTGGCGGAGATACGCCCAACCTGCGCGATCATGTCACCGGAGACCGGCTTGGAGAGCTTCTTCAATTCCGCAACGGCAACTTCCACCGCCGCGTCGATACCACGCTTGATGGCCATGGGATTGGCTCCCGCCGTCACCGCCTTGATCCCTTCGCGGTAAATCGCCTGAGCCAGAATTGTGGCCGTAGTGGTGCCGTCACCGGCGATGTCAGAGGTCTTCGAGGCCACTTCACGCACCATTTGGGCGCCGAGGTTCTCGAGCGGGTCCTTGAGCTCGATTTCCTTGGCAACCGTCACCCCGTCCTTCGTGATCGTCGGTCCGCCGAACTTTTTCTCGAGTACAACGTTGCGGCCCTTGGGACCGAGGGTTACCTTTACTGCGTCGGCGAGTTGGTTGACGCCGCGCAGGATCGCTTGACGGGATTGGTCGCTATAGATGATTTGCTTTGCCATGGATGGATTCCTTATTCGTTCAATTCGCCCTAGGCGGACTTGGATGCTTCCGGCCCGGGAGGAGTCAGGACGGCGAGGACGTCGTCTTCGCGCATGATGATGTACTCGGTGCCGACAAGCTTTGTCTCGGTGCCGGAGTACTTCCCGAACAGAACGCGGTCCCCGGCTTTCACGTCAAGCGCAGCCAGAGTGCCATCGTCGCGCATCTTACCGCGGCCGACGGCGATCACTTCGCCCTCCTGGGGTTTCTCCTGTGCGGAATCGGGAATGATGATGCCGTTGTGCACCGATTCCCGTTCTTCGATCCGCTTCACAACGATCCGGTCATATAAGGGTCTGATTTTCATAATGAGGTTCGTCTTTCCTGGGATTGGCGGATTCGTCCGTCAATGCCCGTGTGTTCTCTTGCTTTTGATCGCCTGGAAGCGAGGGTCCTCGAAGATGAGGCGTCTCACCTGATCCCCAATCTCTTGCCAGTCGTGAATAAAGTAGTCCGCGCGCGTTCTGCCCATCACTTCGTGCCGTTTGTCCTCAAGGATGGCGAGAATCGCCGCTGTCTCGGCTTGCTTGCCGGGACTCTGCTTCGCGGCGGCCGAGCGGAACGATGACGCCACGCGCTCGAAGTCGGCGTCAACCAGCTTTCTGATGCGGGCCGCCCATTCCACTTGAGCCTGGGTCCCACTCAATGGCGTTCCGGCCGATTCAGGCGGACTCAGAAGCGCCCCACCCTCGCTTTCCCAGATTTGGATTTCGGCGGTCTTCGCTCCCGCCGGGCGTAGTTTCCTTTCAACCAGCGTGAGCTTTGGCCGCACCAATCTTCCCTTCCGTGAAGCCCGGAGTGTCCTTCGTGGAGTGAGCAAGCCAGACCAGCGGATGGCTGCGAACCACACCATTTCGCTCGACGATATCCGCCCAGGAGGTATCGTCCCTGAGCGCAAGGAAAACACCTAGAGTGCCTTGATGCGCCCCTTCGGCGAGTACAACCTCGTCCCCTTGGTGGAATTCGGAAATCGCATTGGTAGTGCCGGCCATGTTCGTATACCTCCTTTGTTCAAAACGTTTTTCATTCCAGCCGCGGCGCG
>JBGSME010000620.1:0-4568 GCA_041740335.1 Bryobacteraceae bacterium
TTCCATATAGATCAGAATGCTCCGCGTACGAGGATCGTTCCCCAGGTAGTCGATCAGGTCTCCCCATCCGACGTCGACCATCGCGCCGATCGAGACGAACGCGCTGAAGCCGACATCGGCGCCGACGCTCCAGTCGAGAACCGCGGTGCACAGTGCGCCGCTCTGGCTGATAAACCCGACGTTGCCTGGCCGCGCCATCGTCGCCGCGAAGCTCGCGTTGAGCCCCGAGGAGGGCGCCATCAGCCCGAGGCAGTTGGGTCCGATGACACGGATTCCGCCTTCGTGTGCGATCTCCTTCACTTGCCGCTGCAGTTCGCAGCCTTCGGGACCCAACTCCTGAAATCCCGCCGAGATGATGATCACGGACTGGACTCCGGCTTCCACGCATTCCCGCAAAACACCGGGGACGCGATTTGCCGCGGTGGCCACTACGGCGAGATCCACCGGCGCCGGAACGTCCTTGACGCTCGGGTAGGCATGGATTCCGAGGACGCTCGACCGTTTAGGGTTCACCGGAAATACCGTGCCGCCGAACGGCGAACTGATGAGGTTCCACAACGTTGTCCGGCCGACGCTGCCTTCCGTTTCGGTGGCGCCAATCAGGGCGACGTTCTTCGGTTGAAAGAAAACATCGAGTGGACTGCGCGGCCGCGCGAAGATGTCGTGCGCGGTCTCCGTGTGTTTTTTGGCCATATACTCAATCGCAGCGGGTGGATGGGTGGGGCAAAAGACGCTACCTCCCTATCAGGTTAGCAAGCCGGCGCGGCTGCTACGGGCCGCCACAAGCGCCTCGTCGACGAGCCTGCGCAATTCGTCCGCGGTCTGTCGAAACAGCTCAGGCATCTCTTTGCCATCGCCCAGCGCCGCGACGTCGGAGGCGATTCCCTCCAGCGGCATAACCTGCTCTTCAATCGCGCCGGCCGCTCCGGCACTGGCTTGCATCCGTTGCCGGAAGGCTTCTTGAAGATGCCACATCGCCAGAGCCTCAGAACGGTAGCGGGTGCATAGCACTTTCGCGAGCCGTGAGCTTCTCATCTCCAGGCCGTCCAGTGCGGCAAGCAGCCGCTCCGCCGGTGCGGCGGCCGGATTCGTTCGTGTGGCAGTATTCATCTTGCACCTCCGGGATTACCTGTGCAAGAGAGGGTCCATAGTGCGAAGGCAGAACGTCATCGCGGCCGCGGCTCCGTGCCGGCGAAGACTCAAGAGTTCGCGATGGCGTGTTTCTTCATGCGGTAGCGCAGCGTATCGCGGCTGATCTTGAGCATCCGCGCCGCCTGTGTCTGGTTGCCGCCGCAGCGGTCGAGCGCCTGGAGAAGTAGAGCTTTCTCCTGATCCTCGAGTGCCGGCAATTCCAGCGAACCGGTGGTGGAAGGCGGGGGGCTGCTCGAGATCCCCTGGCCGGTGGCCAAATAGGCAGGCAGGTCGGGTACGTCGATGGTGTCGCCCATCACCATCATGGAGGCGTATCCGATTACGTTCTCGAGTTCTCGAACGTTGCCCGGCCAGCGGTGGCGGTGTATTAACATCTCGGCGCGGCGTGTAAGTCCGCGAATGTCCTTGGCGTACATCTCGGCATATTTGCGGACGAAGTGGCGGGTGAGCAGAGGCAGATCGCCTTCGCGTTCGGCGAGCGGGGGCACGTTGATCTCCACCATGGAAAGGCGGTAGTAGAGGTCTTCGCGAAAAGTACGGTCGCTAATAGCGCGGCGAAGATCGCGATTGGTGGCGGCGATGATGTGGACATCCACCTTGCGCGGGGTGAGAGAGCCGAGCCGCTGCACCTCCTGGTTTTGAATCGCGCGGAGCAGCTTTGCCTGCGTGCTCATCGGCATGTCGCCGATTTCATCGAGAAACAGCGTACCGTGATGAGCGTGCTCGAACAGGCCCACCTTGTCGGCGTTGGCGCCGGTGAAAGCGCCGCGGACGTGCCCGAACAGTTCGCTTTCAAACAGTGTTTCGACCACCGCGGAGCAATTGAGCACCACCATGTTGCCGCGCGCAACCGGACTCGATTGATGAAGCGACTGCGCAACCAGATCCTTGCCGGTGCCGGTGGCGCCCGTAATCATCACGGTGCGATAGTGGGGCGCCACGCGCTGGATGCGCGAGAACAGGTCCCACATGGGCGGGCTGTTGCCGACGATGCCATGAAATTCGCAGTTCTCGGCGAGTTCGGTTTGCAGCCGCTGTGCGCGCTGCCGTTTTCGGATGTTCTGCGCGATTTCTTCCACGCGGCGCCGGACCTGATCGATGGGCACCGGCTTGTTCCAATAGTCCGACGCGCCTTTCTTGATTGCTTCAACGGCGGTTTCAGTGGAGTAGTGGGCCGTCATGAGAATCACTTCGATCGACGGATCGAACTCGACGATGCGATCGAGAACTTCGAGTCCGGAAAGCTTGGGCATTACCAGATCGGTGAGGACGATCTGCGGATGACGGCTGAAGACGAGATCGAGGCCCTCTTCGGGGTCCTCGGTGGTGAGGATTTCGAGGTCTTCCCGCTGAAGGGCGGCTACCAGCAGTTCCAGGTTGCGCGGACTGTCATCGATGAGCAGGAGGGTTACAGGCGGATTCGGCTGTGCTGGTTGTGGCATCGAAGGTTATCCAAGGGCGGGTACGGATTGATCCGGCAGCGCGGCGGCGATGGCGTCGCGGATCGAGGCGAGGCTGATGGGCTTGGTGAGAAAGGCGTCGAAGCCGGCGGCGAGGGCGCGTACACGGTCATCCTCGCCGGCCGAGGCTGTTAAGGCGAGAATGGGTGTCCGGCAAAAAAGAGGGTCGCGACGGAGCTGGGCCATCGCCTGGTAGCCGTCGAGTTCGGGCATATGAATATCGAAAATGAACAGGTCCGGGTGGACGGCGCCGGCAAGTTCGATGGCGGCGCGTCCGTTGGATGCGAGCACGACCGTGCAGCCAAGATGGCCCAAAAAGACCTCTAACAGTTCGCGACTTTTCTCGTTGTCATCAGCCACTAAAACGGTCATTGCACGCCGTTTCCACGTGGGCTTGGACGGAAAGCGCCGTCGATGATTAGCTGGCCGGGATGCGGCTACCAGCCTGCCCACGCTGAGAAGGATTCATACACCCGCACCCTCGATTCTACGCGAAAGGGCGGCTTGAAGTGTATCGAGAAGCAGCGTGCGGCTCACCGGCTTGGTGAGATGAGCGAAAGCGCCGTGCTGGAGCGTGGCTGGATCGGCATCGGCCACCGACACGGCCACGATCGGGATCGATGCGGTGGTGGGACTATTGCGGAGGATCTCGAGCAGACCGGGGCGGGCCGAGGTGTCGAGAATGATCGCGTCGGGGTGGAGTTCGCCGGCCATCGAAGTTGCCTCTGCCGCGGAAGTGGCATGGACGGCATCGATGCCTTCCGGCTCCAGATAGTTGACCAGCAGTTCGGCGGAACTCTGTTCTTCGTCGACGATCAGCACCAGCCGGCTGGGCGCGGCGCCTGAACCGCGATCCGCCGAAGTGGCGACACAGGCCGGCAGCGTAAACGAAAAGGTGCTTCCGCGCCCCGGCTCGCTTTCCACCCAGATGCGGCCGCCCTGCTGCTCCACCAGTTTCCTGGTGATGGCGAGCCCAAGGCCGGTTCCTTCCCGGACGCCTTTCGTCGTCGAGCCCACCTGGTAGAACTTGTCGAAGATGGCGTCATGGTCAGAGGGTGCGATACCGATGCCGGTGTCGATGACGGAAATGGCCATTTTCTCCCTGCGCCGGGAACAGGAAACCTGAATATGGCCCGACTGCGGAGTAAACTTAACGGCGTTGCTAAGCAGGTTCAGGAGGATCTGTTTGAGGCGTGTGCGATCGGCGTGGACGCAGGCATCGGAATCAATATTGATGTCGAGCTGAAGAGCTTTGGCGTCGGCTTGCGGGCGGATGGCATCGGCCACCTGCCGCGCGATTTCGGCAAGCACCACCGGCTCGGGTGTGATGACCATGCGGCCGGCTTCGATCTTACTGAGGTCGAGCAAGTCGTTGATGATCGCCAGCAGGTGCTGCGCATCCTGGTGAATGTTCGAAACAAACCGCTGCTGCTTTTCGTTGAGAGGGCCGTCGTAGGATTCTTTCAGTAATTCCGCAAAGCCGATGATGGTGTGAAGGGGTGACCGCAGCTCGTGGCTGATGCTGGCGAGGAACTCGCTCTTCAAGCGGTTCGCGCGCTCCACTTCCGCGTTGCGTTGCTCCAATTGGTGGTTCTTCTCCTCCAATTCGCGCGTGAATTGCTCCTGCAGAACCCGGAATATATCTTCGGCTTTCTTCCGCTCGCTGATATCGCGAACGACGGCTGTGATCCGGAACTCGCCGTTGTCGTGCAAGGGGCTGAGGCTGATCTCGACGGGGAACTCTGTATTGTCTTTGCGGCGCGCGCGCAAGTCGAGCCCGATGCCCATGGGGCGCGTGGTGGAATGGGCGGCGTAGGCTTCGCGATGCCGGGCGTGTTGGGCGGCGCTGGCTGCCGGGACGAGTTGGTCTACGTTGAGCGAGAGCAGTTCTTCCCGGGAATAGCCGAACATCCGCTCGGTCTGTTTGTTGGCGAGCACGATGCGGCCGGTGGCGTC
>JBGSME010000621.1:0-9207 GCA_041740335.1 Bryobacteraceae bacterium
GAACAGCGCGGAGAGAGCCCGGCTGAAGTCTTGAACCCGTTCGCGGTCACCGAACAATTCGTGGACCTCCGAATGGGCCTGGAGTCCTAATGAAGTCCTGTTCGGAACTACGGCGTGCCCCTAGTAGAGGAATAGGGCAACAGATTCGCCGCTTAGGTAGATCTCCTGATTGGTCGAAAGCGGGTTCACCGGTAAGCTGGATTCAGTTGGAACATACAACCCTGTCACAGGGAGAGGAGAAAAGAGAGTCATGAAAAAAGTTACCGATTTGGTTTTGAAGCTGCAGATCTGGAAAGACACTCGTGGTCAGGATCTCATTGAATACGCGTTGATGGCCGGTTTCGTCGCCGTCGCCGCCGGTGCGATCATGCCGGGTGTCGCATCCAGCATCAGCACCATCTTCAGCAAGATCTCGGTCGCCATGTCGACTGCTGCCACCCAGGGTTCCTAAACCCAGGGGCTGTCAGAACAGACGATCTCGTATCACTGCCGGGGGTGGCCTTCGCCCCCGGCTTTTTCCTTTTCCCCTACCCCCGCTCGTACACCCGCTCCCCGTCCACCCACACCCGCTCCACTTCCACCCTCCCCGTCTCTTCCTCAAATTCGAACTCCACCACATCCCCTCGCTCCCCAGCCTCCAATCCTCCCTGCCTCCCGTCGATCCTGCATACACGCCCCGGATTCTTCGTCGCCATCACAATCGCATCCCCTAACCCGATTCCCCCCAGCCGCGTCAGATTCCCAACCCCTCGATTCATCCGCAACGACGATCCCGCCAACCGGCTCTGTCCCACCAACGTCACACTGTCGTCCCCGTGCAACTCCACTTCTACTTCCCCTAGCCAGTACCGCCCCGGCTCACACCCCGCCGGCATCACCGCGTCCGTTACCAGTATCGACCTCTCCACGCCCTTCGCCCGGATCGCCGGCTTCACAAACGACGCCGGCAAATGGATCCCGTCCACGATAAAACTCGCCGCCAACCGATCATCGGAGAGCTGATCCCATATGTAGTTCGGATGCCGCCTCATCACACTATGCGCCCCATTGCCCAAATGCGTCGACATCGTCGCCCCAGCCCTCACCGCTTCATCGATCTGCTCCCCGGTCGCCTTCGTGTGCCCGATCGCAATCACCACGCCCGCACCCACCGCATGCTCGATATACCTTGCCATCCCCGGCCACTCCGGAGATACCGTCACCAGTTTCAGCACACCCTCCGACAAATCCATCCACTGGTCAAACTCATCGGTGTCAGGCGCCCGGACACAACCCACCGGGTGCGCGCCCCGCGGACCGTCTTCCGCCGAAATGTGCGGACCCTCCATGTGGATCCCCGCCATCGCCCGCCCTTCCGCCCCCAACGTTCCCTTCGCCTTCGCCAGATTCCGGATCGCACCCGCCATGTTCGCCTTCGAACCCGTTATCACCGTCGGAAACAACCGCGTCACGCCGGTCGCAAACTGCGCCCGCACCGAGCGCCCGATCTCCTCCACCGGCGCATCCGGCGAACAGTAATCCACCCCCGCGAATCCGTTCACCTGTATATCGATCCAACCCGGCGATACAAATCGCCGCGCCGCCCCCTCCTCCGCCAACTTCTCCACCCGTTCAATCACCCCGCCAAAAAACACCTCGACCCCGTGGCCTCGCACTGGATCTTTGCCAGAACAGGATTGCATATTCATGTTTTATTCACAGCTTTGACACAGGGTGCTGCCGCCAAACGAAAGAAAATAAATGACATCCACCTGTGGGTAACCCTTCGTCCGCATTCGCTTTTCACTAGCTTCCAATCCCGGGAACTGGTACAAAAGTAGACGATCCGAAGCGAGCGCGACAATTTGCCGGGAAATCTCGGGGGAGGTGACCGGTGGTGAGTCGCGCTCGCAGATCCTACCCCCCTCAACCCGGCTCTGGCCTTTTTTCTAGGCCACTACCGTCTGCGGAACCGGCGTCAACCATCCGTACCGGTCTTCCGCCGTCCCTTCCACAATCGCAAAGAAGTCTTCCTGTAACTGCTTCGTGATCGGGCCCCGCCGCCCGCTTCCGATCTTCATCCGGTCAATCGACCGCACCGGAGTCACCTCGGCGGCAGTGCCCGTAAAGAAGATCTCATCGGCGATGTAGAGAAACTCGCGCAGAAGGTTGGTTTCTACCACCGGTATGTTACGGTCGCGCGCCAGCGTCAACAACGAGTCCCGCGTAATCCCACCCAAAACCGACGCCGACAAGGGCGGGGTATAGATCTTGCCGTCCCGAATCACAAATATGTTCTCGCCGGACCCCTCACTCACAAACCCGGCCGTGTCGAGCGCGATCCCCTCCGCATACCCGTTCACATCGGCTTCCATCCGGATCAGTTGCGAACTCAAATAGTTGCCGCCGGCCTTCGACAACGTCGGCATCGTGTTCGGCGCATTCCGATTCCAGCTCGAAACACACACGTCCACCCCTTCCGCCAACGCCTCTTCGCCCAGATACTTGCCCCACTCCCAACACGCCACGTACACCTCAATTGGATTGTTCCGCGGCATCACCCCGATATCGCCATAACCCCGCAATACAATCGGCCGGATGTAGCAGGACTTCAACTTGTTCAACGCCACCAGGTCGATCATCGCCTGCGCCAACTCGTCCAGGCTGAACCCCAGCCCGTCGATACGGTATATCCGCGCCGATTCAATCAGCCGCCGGACATGCTCCCGAAGCCGGAATATCGCCGGGCCCGATGCCGTCTCATAGCACCGTATGCCCTCGAATACAGAACTGCCATAGCTCACCACGTGAGACAACACATGGATCTTCGCGTCCTGCCAGGGAATAAACTTTCCGTTGAACCAAATCCGCTCGGTCGGCTTCATTTCGCTATTATAGCTTTGATGGGCGCGACTCGACCAAACGTCCCTGAAACATTATCCTGTCGTCCTGCATCTGATTACTCATACCCCTCAAGGAGGCTGACGCCATGAGACTGTTCTTTCTTATCTTGATCGCCGCCCTCGCCGGCACTGCTGCCCCTCACGCCGCTGCACAGACCCAGAAAGTTGAAAAGGCCAAGAAGCCCCGGACCCTCAAACCCGGCTTCAATCTGTTCAGCAAGGAACAGGACGTTCAGATGGGTCAGGAATACGCCAAACAGGTCGAGCAGGAAATGGTCGTCATCACCGACCCTACCGTCAACGCCTTCATCCAGCGCATCGGCGCCAAACTCGCCGCTTCTCCGGACGCCGGCGGCTTTCCCTATACTTTCAAGGTTGTCCAGGAAGACTCCATCAACGCCTTCGCCCTTCCCGGTGGACCCTCGTTCACCCACACCGGCCTCATCATGGCCGCCGATACCGAAGGCCAGATCGCCGGCGTCCTCGCTCACGAAATCTCCCACGCCGCCCTCCGCCACGGTACCAATCAGGCATCCAAGGCCAACCTGCTCCAACTTCCCGCCATGATCGGTGCCCAGATGGCCGGCGGCGGCATCACTGGAATGCTCGCCCAACTGGGCGTTGGCCTCGGCGCCAATTCACTGCTCATGAAGTTCTCCCGCAACGCGGAACGCGACGCCGACCTCCTCGGCACCCGCATCATGTCCCAGGCCGGCTACAATCCCATCGAGATGGCTCGCTTCTTCGAAAAGCTCCAAGCCGAAACCGGCAAGCAAAGCAGGTTCGCCGAATTCATGGCCAGCCACCCCAATCCCGGCAATCGCGTTAAAGCTGTCTCCGAAGAGATCCTCTTGCTGCCCAAACGCACCTACGACGCCGATTCCGGTCCCCAGGCCCTCGCCTCCGTCAGGCAGAGCATTCAGAAGCTCCCCAAAGTCGAGAAGCCCAAGCCCGCCCAAGGCGCAGCCGCCGCCACCGGCGATCCCAAAAATATCTCCGCCGCCCGCCCCGATCGCCAGTTGAAGGAATTCAAAAGCCAGGAAGTCACTTTCAACTACCCGTCCAATTGGCAGATCATACAGCAACAGCAAGGCGGTTCCATCACCATCGCGTCCACCGCCGGTCTCTTTCAGTCCGGCGCTATCGGCTACGGTGTCATTGCCGACGCCGTCCAGGTCCAACAACGCGACCTCGCTCGCAACACCCAGGAACTCCTCCAGAAGTTCCAGCAACAGGATCAGAACGTCAAAGTCGTCGGCAATGCCCAGAACTTTCGCGTCAACGGACTCAACGCCATGGCCGTTCGCCTCCAGGGCCAGTCCGCGTTCGAAGGCCAAACCGAATCTCTCGTTCTCATCACCGTCGACATCCCCTCCGGTATGCTCTACCAGTTGTACATCGCCCCGCAAGGCGACATGAGCTACGCCCAGCCCGTCTTCGATCAGATGATCAATTCCATCCAGGCTCCGCGCTGATGCCGCCCCGCTACCAAGCCATCCTGTTTGACTTCGACGGCGTCCTGGTAGACAGTGAGCCCCTGCACTTCGATTGTTGGAATCAGGTCCTCCACCCCTTCGGATTCCAACTCACCTGGGACGACTACGCCACCAACTGCATCGGCGTCTCCGACCGAGCCATGATCCACGCCGTCTGCCGCGTCGCCGGCCGCCACGATTGGTTCGACGCCGTCTGGGAACAGTATCCCCGGAAAAAGGAATTGTTCCGCGACAAAATGGCGCGCAACGTCCCCATGGCCCAGGATCTTCGCGAACTCCTCGCCGAACTCGCCCAGTCGCTTCCACTCGCCGTCGTCAGTTCCAGCGGCCGCCTGGAAATCGAGCCCGCTCTCGAAGCCGCCGGTGTGCGAAACGTTTTCGCAACCATCGTTACCGGCGAAGACGTCAACTGCCTGAAGCCGTCTCCGGAACCCTACCATACCGCCGCCGCCCGCCTCGGTATCCGCAACGCCCTCGTCGTCGAAGACTCCGACGCCGGCCAGCAATCCGGACGTGCCGCCGGTTTCGACGTTCTCGCAATCGCCCACGCCGCTCAGACCGCTTCTCTCCTCCGTCAACACCTCGGCATCTAATGCGTGTCGCCACTACAGCCGATTAGCTGGTAGCCGCATCATGACCGACGACGTCCGCCGAGCATACGACCTTCTCGAACTGCACATCGCTGCTACGCCCGAGGAAATCAAATCCTCCTACCGGGATCTCGTCAAGATTTGGCACCCGGACCGCTATCAGAACGATTCCTCAAGCCTCCGCACCCGTGCCGAACACAAGCTGAAAGAAATCACCAACGCCTACGAAAGACTTCAACGGTTTCACGAAGATCCATCGAATAAATTATTGATACCAATGGATTTCGGACCAAGCTGGGGATATGTCGATGAAGCCGGCCGCACCGTCATCGCACCCGAGTACAAAGCCGCTCGCGAGTTCGTCGAGGGCCTCGCTGCGGTCCTCGCCATCAATCGTTGGGGCTTCATCGATCCCGAAGGCGTATACCGTGTCACACCGCTTTACGAGGATTGCTCCAACTTCTCCGAAGCTATGGCCGCCGTCAAGTGGTACAACCGCTGGGGCTATATCGATCGCGACGGCGCTTTCGTAATCCAACCCCGCTTCCAATTCGCCGGCGACTTCCGCGACGGCTGGGCCGACGTCAAGCTCGGTGCTCGCGCCGGCCGTGTCAGCCGCAAAGGCGAAGTCGTCTTCGACGCCGCCACCGCCGGCCGCCACATCGAAGGCTGAAAGCCCACCCGCGCCGCAGCGCGCGTACTCCTTTACTGGCACCATCGAAGCCGTATCCCGCCTGCCCACCCAACTCCCTAAGTGAACGGTATTGCCCGTAGCCGAGCCGCGACGGTTACGGTGCGGTGATCTCCAGACGAACCGAAAGCCCTGAATCAAGACGCCAGTACTCCAGTTCCAAGCCAGTCCGCCATGCGCAGTTTTCCTGGAAGCCCTCCCGCCCAAACGCCGCATGAACGACAATAGTCTCAATGATTGTCGAAATCGAAGGCGTTGCCCTCCACCTTGCCCACCCTGACCAGTTCCCCGTGAATTGGGTCGGTCAGGACGAGTCCATGCGCCAACTCCTGGCAGCCTGGCTCGTCGTCGATCCTCGCGACCTCCCAATGAATCCGCGCCTCCTCGGCAAACCGGGCGTCGGCAAGACCACCCTTGCCTACGCGGCCGCTCAACGCCTCAAGCAGGAAACCTACATCCTCCAGGCCACCGCCGACACCCGCCCCGAGGATCTGATCATCACTCCCGTCATCGAGGGCGAACGTAAACTTCGCTACGTCGCCTCGCCGCTGGTATCGGCCATGATCCGCGGCGGCGTCGCCATCCTCGACGAGGGCAATCGCATGAGCGAAAAAAGCTGGGCGTCGCTGGCGCCGCTGCTCGACAATCGCCGCTATGTCGAGTCCATCGTCGCCGGCATCAAGATCAAGGCCCACCCGGCGTTTCGCCTCGTCGCCCCCATGAACGACGATGCTTCCACGTTCGATCTTCCCGAGTACATCCACTCCCGCCTTCAACCCCAGATCCTCATCGATTTTCCGGATCGCGACGAAGAGCTTCTCATCCTCAAGGAAAATCTTCCCTTTGGCCGCGACGACATGCTGCAGTATGTCACTGACTTCCTTCAACAGGCGCACGCCAACGAAGAACGCTACTCCGCCCGCGACGGCATCAACATCGCCCGCTACGCCATGAAGCTGTGCGTCGCCAACGAAGACGGCCTCCCTTTCCGCGACGCTCTTCACACCGCCGTCGTCGAAACCCTCGGCGCAGAGGCTCTCCGCTATGTCCCCCGCGGATGAACCGGCCGTTCCCGGCGCAGACCCCCTCCGCCGCGGCCACATCGCCTATCTGCCGGTAGCTCCCGGCCGTATCGAGTTCGCCGCCGTTGTCCGCAAGACGATCCTGCGGGACCGTCCCGATGTCGTCGCCGTCGAACTCCCCGGCGGCCTCGAACGCCACTACCGCGAGGCCGTCCGCCGCCTTCCCGAGATTTCCGTTCTCGTCTATCCGGAGGCCGAGGAGGACGAACACTCCGGTATCTACGTCCCCATCGAACCGGCCGATCCCTTCACGGAAGCCGTTCGCTCCTCCATCGAGATCGGAGCCGAACTGCTCTTCATCGAACCCGATTTTGCCGAGCGCCCCCACCTCACCGACATCTATCCCGATCCCTACGTCCTCAGCCACATTTCCCTCGCGCGCTACATCGAAGCCTACCGCCTGTTTCCCGCCGCCCGCACCGACGAGTTGAATGCGCACGCCGAAGGAATCGCCTGGCGTCTGCAAGGCACCAATCCCGAAACTAGCGTGCTGGCCGTGGTTTCGCTCGTCCTTCTCGATCCCGTGCTCGACGCCATGGAGATCCCGCAGGAGGAGCCCGCGCCTGCCCGCCGCCGGCCCATCGAACTCGTGAATGCCCATCCCCAGTGCCTCTCCGAGATCACCGTTGAATATCCGTATCTGCAGGCCCGCTACGAAGCCTGGCGCGAGATCATGGGCGACGATCATCTCATCGATCGCCTCCGTACCCAGCTCGCGCTTCTCAAGGAGGCTGAGCGCAACTACGGCGGCAGCACCGGCGAGCGGCTCTCCCATTGGCAGCGGCGCCTCATGGCGCGCTATACGCGTAACCTCGCCTTCCTCAGCAAGGAACTTACCGCCTCTCTGTTCGACATCGTCGTGGCCGCGCGCTCCATCGTCGACGATAACTACGGCTGGGAAGTCTGGGATCTTGCCAATCGCTATCCCGCGCAGCGCGAGGTGTCCGCCCTCGAAACCGTCCGTATCTCCGCCGACGAGGTCTGGATGCGCACCCGGCGCATGAAGATCCGCCGCCGTCTGCCGCGCGCCAAGCAGATGGTGATGCCCCGGTCGCTCAAGGAACGCAAGAAGGAAAAACGCCCCGGCGAATGGGCCGAACAGTTGAACGGGGATTCCATCTGCTCATACCCGCCCGAGGACATCGTCGTCGAAAACTACGGATCGTTCCTCAAACAGAAGGCCCGAACCATGCTGTCGGACGAGCGCTCCCACGTTGAGCCGTTCCTGACTTCGCTCTTGGATGGAATCGATATTCGCGAGACGGTCCGCAATTGGCACTCCGGCAAGATGTTCGTGCGCCGGCTGGAAAAAATCGATGGCGACGTGGGCGCAGTTGTCGTCATCTTCGATCCCGATAACGATGACCGTTACGACTACCTCACCACTTGGCTCGGCGAGCACCAGAACGAATCCGACATGGCCTTCTACGCCACCGATCCCTTTGACCATCTCGTTGGGCCCGGCATCGGCCGCGGTGAATACGGTGGCTTTCTCATGACCCGCCCTCCGCGCCGCATGTACGACGTGTGGCGCGATCCCGACTACGAGTTCGCGGAATCAAAACCCGAACGTCTGCTCATGGCCGGGCTTGATTACTCGGTGGACCGGTACGTCGTCTACGTTGCCGCCAAGCCGCCCCGGTCGATTTTCCGGTCGATCGCCGCTCACCTCGGGCGCAAGATCGTCTACATCCCCATCGGTCAACTGTCGCCCGCCGTCGTCAAGAAGCTTCGTGTGGTCCACGTCCTTGATGGCTATCACCGGCGCACCGAAGCGTCTGGCTACATTTGGTAGGGAAGAGAATTCCCACGCTTTGTAAGAAAATTTTGTTCCTCGCAATCTGCTGAAACCAAGCAGCTTCCTCGTCCCCATCGCCAATCGGGTTTGCTGGCCGGAGCGCCTTTGCCCCCTAAATTCATGCATGGAGGCAGAAAGATGCGTCACCGATCTTCATTTCTCGCCGTCACTTTGCTGGCGGCTTTCGCGGGTTCCCTCTTCGGAGCGCCCCCGCTCACCACCATTCGCGACACCATCTACAAGGCCGATGGCACTCGATTCACCGGAACCGTGATCGTCGAGTGGAGAAGCTTCGAAGCAAGCGATACCTCATTCATCGGCCGTCAAAGGATCCAGCAGGACATCGTCGACGGCCTGCTCAATGTCCGTCTGGTGCCAACCACCAGCGCCGCTAGCGCCGCCTGGTATCAGGTCCGCTACGTCGCCAACGGCAACCTGCAGTTTTACGAGGCTTGGGCCGTTTCGCCCAGTCCCACTCCGCTTCGCGTTCGCGATGTCCGTGTTGCTGACCCGCTGCTCGGCCCCCTGCAGAGCCCGCTCACCAGCGTCGGCATTTCCGACGTCGATGGTCTCGAAGCGGAACTCGCTCTCCGCACGCGCCAAAGCTTGATCTACCTTCCCTCGCGCGCCGCCGTCATCAATGCCGAAGGCGAGATCGAATCGGCCAC
>JBGSME010000622.1:0-3408 GCA_041740335.1 Bryobacteraceae bacterium
CTCATCTTGGGTCTCCTCCCTCAGCATTCCACTTAAGCCGGAACTGAACGCGGGCACGGGCAAGAAGCCGCTCGATAGCCTTCTCGGTCCGCCCGGTCTGCGAAGCCATATCGCGAAGACTGCGCTTTTCCCAGTATCGCCACTGCAGCAACGCGCCATAAGGAGGCGCTAGCGACGCAAGGATCGCACGCATGCGCTCCTCCACACGCGTACGGTCCAGTACGTCGTCCATCGCCAGACCCTCGTCAGCGGCTTCATCGATATCCTCCACCGCCACCGGCTCCGTCCGCGCCTGGGCGCGATAGTGATCCTCAACCTTGTGCCGCGCGATACCCAGCAGCCACCCCCGCAGCGGTGCTTCGCCGCGATACGTATCCATACGTTCCCACGCCGCCAGAAATACCTCCTGCGCCAGATCGTCAACGATATCCTCACGAGGCCATAGGCGCGATCGAAGATACTGAGAAACAGGACCCGCGTAGCGCTCAACGAATTCAGCCGTCGCTTTCCGGTCCTTGGCTCGAAGCCGCCCCGCCAGCACGGTGTCCGAGTCCGGCGCCGCGCCCTGGAGCGAAGCTGCCTGAGCCGCGCGATCAAGTTCCATCTGATTCTATTGTCGTCCGAGCACCCCCAAATCCCCCGCGGCCCCTGAGTTCGCGTTGTTACAATGCTGAATGTGGCGCTCCGGCTCATTCCTGCAGTAGCTTGGCTCTTGTTCCAACTCGGAGCCATCGTGTATTCCCGCTTCGTCCCGTCCCGATACTTCTGCTGGGCTCCCTACGATATGCAGACCGAATATAAGGCGACGGTCCGCGTCAATGGACGGGACCTCGCCCCAAACGAGATCCGCGCCCGATACCGGCGTCCCGCGCAAGGGGTGGACAACCGGAGCGTCCAACACGTCATCGACATGTTCGAACAGGCCGAAAATCGCTACCATCGCGACGATCCGGCCGAAATCGTCATCCAATATAGGGTGAACGGGCACAGAGAAGGCGTATGGCGATGGCCGCACCAGTAACCCGCTGGTGGAATCCCCTCCGCTGCTCCGGCACCGAATTGCCGGTTCCCTTGCTGCTGATGGCGAAAATCATCGCACTCGCCCTCCTGGTAACCGGTCATGCCCGATTGATGCCAGATCCCTTCCTCCCCTTCATCCCAGCCCTGGACCATCTGCCCCCGGACCTCTTCCGGCTGGGTCTCCAGGTACTATTGGTCGGCTCGGCAGTGGCTCTGCTCATCAACTTTCATCCAAGGCTGCGCGCGCTGATGCTCGGGTTCACCATCCTCCTCGCCGTCATCTCCTCCAAAGCCTATTACGGAAACAACAAGTTGATGTGCGCTGCGCTCCTGTTGCTGGCCGGGCTGTATCATCCCAGGACCGGCGCGTGGCTGCTGCGCCTACAGGTCGCGATCGTCTACTTCGGTGCCGGCCTGAATAAGATCCTCGATAGCGATTGGCAGACCGGTGTCTTTTTCCACCATTGGGCCGGAGTGCGCCTGCAACAGCCCTTATATCTCTGGGCGGCTGGCTGGTTCCCGCCGCTGTTGGTCGCCAAACTGGCCTGCTGGATGACGATGGCCACCGAAGCATCACTGGCCGTAGCGCTATTGATACGGCGGGCCTGGCCCTGGGCAATCTGGGTGAGCCTGTTATTCCACGCCGCACTCGTGGAATTCACCGGTACAACGTTCACTATGTTTTTTTATGCGATGGAAGCCGCGATGCTCGCCTTCGTCGACTGGCCGCGGGAACTCATCGTCATCTTCGATGGCGAGTGCGGTATCTGCCGGAAGATACGCGGCTGGATGAGTCACGTGGATTTCGACGGGGCATTTACGTGGGCCACCCTCCAATCGGGAATCGGGGCCCGCTGGGGCCTATCGGAGGAAGCTCTTGAGCAGCGCCTGCATCTGGTTGCCGATGGAAAAGTAACCAATGGATTCGAGGCTTGTAAGCGCATCCTGCTGTATCATCCCGCGTTCTATCTCGCCGCGGCGCTATTGATCGCCGCCGCCCCCGGAGGAGCGTTCGGAGCCTGGTGGCGGCGCTTGGTGGTGGCGGCCCTCCTGGCATTCTTCTTCCCCCTCTTCAGCCCCATCGGTGAGGCCGTCTATGGTTGGGTGGCCCGCAACCGCCGCCGCTTCTCCAACGAGGGGTCCTGCGCGATCGAGCCCGCGGTTGGCCGCGACCGTCGGTAGCGGGATTGAATCAGTGCTTCCCGATCGACCCGTCAAACAGGTGCGAAATATACGGGTAGCCGTTCATCGCCAACCGGCATGATGCACCTTCGCCCCACCAACGCGGCGCATGCCAGGTGAACGGCGGTACGTACACAACATCGCCTTCCTCGGCGATCACCACGCCCACCTTCTCAATCGGATATCGAATCAGACCCTTCATGATCAGCCAGTACTCCGCCGATTCCGGATGATAGTGGCCCTTATTCTTCTCATCAAGCGGCGGCAGCTTCGAGTTATACCCGTAGATGAAATTGGCCGTTCCTCGATCGTCCTGCACAATGTATTGGGTGCCCTTCACGGTCCCCTTCTCTAACTTCTCGGCCACCTCTTCGAACGTAGTATGCGGCTTGTTATTGTGCTCCCATTGGGCGATTCGCCGATTGTTGAACTTAATAGGAACCCAGTCTAACCCCGGCACCTTCGGCGGCGCGGCGTCGCTTTCGTAAAGCGTCTTCGCCCCCGCAATATTGGTTTCAAACATCACCGCCGGCTCCGAACCCGTCACACGCCACGAAAAGAAGGTCTGCATCGGGCACTGCACCATCGAACCCTTACGGGCCTTGAACGGCGTCACCGTCTCAATGTCGAATTCCACTTCCCCGTCGAGCACCACCCACCACGTCCGTGTGTCCGGGTGAAGAGCGCGACTCACCCCCGTTCCGGCCGCCGCTTGCACATACTCGCTGTGCAGCACGCCGTCGTCGACAACAACCTCCCGCCAGCTCTTGTGCCCGGCGTGCTTCGCTTTCACTTCCTTGAGTTTCGTATGTGCCTTGTGCGGCCCCTTATAGACGGCAGGCTGCCCTTTCGGCGCCCATATGGTCTGCCCGAGGGCCAGCGCGGCTACAAGGCCGGATAGCGCGAATATCTTCTTCATTTAGTAACCCTTCTGCTTATCCACAACGTTCATCAACGGCTCCCCCGCCGAGTATCTTCTTACGTTCTCCGCGAATAATTCGATAAGACGCACTTGCCGGTCCGGGCTCCAGCCGGATGTATGCGCCGACAGGATCACGTTGTCGCACTCAAAGATCGGATGGTTCGCCGGCACCGGTTCGATAGGAAACACATCCAGGCCGGCCCCGGCGATCCTCCGCTCCTTCAGCACCTTCACCAGCGCGTTCTCGTCATAGAGCTTACCCCGCGACATTGCCAGAAAATACG
>JBGSME010000623.1:0-9409 GCA_041740335.1 Bryobacteraceae bacterium
CAGTAGTCGCGCACCGATCTACCGCTCCGCTCCTGGTCCTCGACCACCCTCTTCCAGTATTCCCGCCGCTCGCTGTTCTTCATTGCCGACAGTATCGGCCATCGACTCACCCGCCGCTACTGGTGTTCACCGGATGCTTACAGGATTCCGCTGGGCATCGTATCCACGGTTGATGGATCCCCCGACGGGATAGGTGGTCCGCGTTATGGAACCATTCGCGTTGTAGGTATGGATCCAGCGATTGCCGCTGGAATCCGTTTCCGTCGTCTGCGAGGTTGACGGGCTGTAGGCTACGGTCCACGTCTCGCCTCGGTCGGTGTACGTGGCAAGGGTACCGTTCGCGTTGTAGGTAGCCCTCAGGAGCACATTTCCCTTGGGGTCAGCCAGTTGACTGAGTTGGCGGTTACCGGCATATTGCATCGCGGTTGTGTTGTTCAGCGGATCGGTGATACCCGTCAACAAACCATTCGCGTCATAGGTAAAACCGAACTGGCGATTCGCAGGGTCGCTCAAGAAGGCCACCTTGCCGGAGGCCCCCTTTACGAAGGTTACTTTCCGCCCGGATGCGTCGGTGGCCGACGTCAGAAATCCCGTCTGGTCGTACTGCAACGTCAATGCATTGCCGTTTCGGTCGACAATCGAGGCAAGCAGGCCGTTTGCGCCAAAAGTTCGGACCGTTCCGTATTTTTCCCGCAGCACGAAACTGCCATCGACATTTTCCGTCAGTCGATCAAATCCGTAACCGACGTTGGTATAGGTTCCGTCTGGGTTGCGCACGTACCGAGTTCGGCGGCCATTTGAACCGGCGCAAAGGGACGTAATCTGAGCGCCGTCGGTCATCTTGATCACTCGTTGATCCATGGATGAACTCCAGCCTTGTCCAAACGGACCAACGCGACCGTCAAAGCTGTGATAGTTCAAGACAACGGTGAGGGAGGGGCCCCTCCCCACGATGGACAGAATGAGGAAGGACTGGAAGAAGTTGCCGGTCGCCACGTCAACGGGTGAGCCACACGTGTACGGATCATCTGGTGGCGGGTTGTTATTCTTCTTTCCGTCGTCGCCTTCCATGCTCTGATGACCGGTATCCCACGGAGGAAAGTCAAAAGCGAAGGACGGCACTGCTGCAAGAGCCGCCAAGGTGGAAAGAAGAAGAATGCGGCGATGGAGGCTCATTGGTTGGTTTCTCGATCTGCTGGAGCAAGTCGCGACTCAATACGGTCCGCGAGTGCCTGGATTTTGGACTTCCAACGCTCAATTTCGGATCGCTCTGCGGCGTGATCTTCCAGGTACTGCTCGATGCCATCCCGGTTGTCCCGAGCAAACGCTGCGAAGGCGCCGCTTGACGTTTCAAAGATGGCGTAGATTTTGTTGCGATACCCTTGGTACTCGGTCCGCAGTTTGTCAAAGCGGGTCATGAGTTCCTTCTTGTCCTGCGGAATCTGATCTGCCGTCGCCAGCCTGGCTTTGAGTTCCAGCTCGCTTAACGCGTACAGTCTCTTTGAGATTTCGCAGTAGGACTCCATGTTAATCGGCTGTTCGGATTGTGCAGAACGAGCGTTCGCAATGAGAAGCGGCATGATCGCGATCAGTTTGAGAAAGAATCGTCGCATAGGGACCTCCTGGCAGTGTCCTGCACACCCTTAGTAGTAAACGCGAGTCAACAAATAACGAACCAGCGACTGGCTCCCTGCCGCGTCACTCGCCCGAATCGCAAGCCGGTAGTCGCCGTCCTTCACATAGACCCCGTTGTCCGCCTTGCCATCCCAATCGATCTGATTGACTCCGGCCGATAAGTTGACCTGGGTGATCGTGCGAATGGGCGACGTGCTGCCGACGGGGATGACCTGTAGGGTGACATTGCCGGTCTTGTTGAGGGTGAACTGAACTTTGGATGGCTGCTTCGGGATGCTCTGGAAGTCGCCCGTATAGGGATCGAAGTAGTTTGGCGATACCGTCACGTTACTCAACTGTGGGGACACCTCAAGGAAAATTCCATTAGTCGGAAACGTGAAAGCCGTCATGCCAAAAATGAATTGGGTATCGGGCGGGGCCGGGTGAGCCACGCGCCCGAGGTTGTCTGTGCCATCCCAAACCGCTACATAGGTACCGCGACCGTAAGGCTTTCGGTCAAACACAAGCGCCTTTTCCAGGAACGTGCTGAAGAAGCTGCGAATCGACAACGTGACTTCGGCAGCTCGGTTCAGGACGAAAGTCCCTTCTAGGAACGTGTCGTCGTACGGCGCGAACCGGCAGGCTGAACAGGTTGTGCCGGTTCCTGTGGTCCTTAGCGTCCAACTGGGGTTGAAGAAAGTGTTACCGGTTGTGTTCGTAAGGTCTAGCACTCTCGGCACGCCGTTGGCCGAGTATTGCAGGATGGCGTAATAGGCTCCCTCTGGAAGCTGATTGCCGCTATCGTCCTTGCCATCCCACGGATCGGTGTAAGAGCCGGCGTTTCGGCTCACGTTATTCACGAGAGTCCGCACGGTCTGTCCGGTCTTGTTCTTCAGATAGATCGTCACCGGAGCCGCGCCCCCGAGCGTCGTCCGAACGTCCACGGTGGCGGGTGGCCGCAGCGTGTCGGTCGACAGAGAAAGCGTGGCTGCGATATTGATCGTGATGTCAATAGTGTCGATGCCGGTCTTTCCCTCGTTGTCTGTCACCCGAAAAGCGACGGTAAATGTGCCGGGGGAGTTAAATGTAAAGCTCGTCGTGGCGGACGTTGCGGAGGAGAAGTCGTAGGTTCCGTCCCCGTTGAAGTCCCATTCGTACTTTACAATGCTCCCACCAGGGTCGGAACCGGAACCCCTGAACGAAACTGAGGCCGGGGCGTTGCGAGTCTGCGGCGTGCTAGGGGCTGTGATGGTAGCCGTTGGAGAGCCCGGCGGGCCGGGGCGCACCGCCGTTGCGGTTGCGGATGCGGTTGTGCTCAACCCGGAACTGTCAGTAACGCGAAAAACCGCGTTGTAGGTTCCCGCAGCCAAATAAGTGAAGCTCGCCGACCCGGTCGTTGTAGAAGTGAAGTCGAACGTTCCGTCGCCTTGGAAGTCCCACTCGTACTTGCTGATAGGAGTGCTGCCCGGCGATCCAGTTCCCGTAAAGGTCACCGCAAGGGGGATGGGGCCGTTCGACGGGTTGACGCTTGCAGTGGCGGTCGGCGGGAGTCCGCCGACATTGATAACAACAGTTGCCGAAGTTGTCTCGAGCTTATCGTTCTGAATATCCAGTTTTGCGTTGCGAACGCCAGGCGTCGTGAAGGTTCTCGTAAAATCGCGTGCGCCGATTTCGCTGGTGTCAAAGATGCCGTCGCCTTCGAAATCCCATCGGTATCGAACGATGGATCCGCCGGTGTAGATCCCTCGCGTTCTGAAGGTAACCGTCAACGGCACGGGTCCAGAAGTAGGCAAAGCTTCCGGCAGTGCGCGAAAGTCTTCCACGTTACCCGCGCCAGCAGGGACATTCCAGTTTCCAAAGGCCCACCAAGTAGAGTGTTGGCCAGCAAGGGACGAAGCCGCCATCCATATGACCCGGGGTCCGGTAAATCCAGCCTTAAACGTGTATCGTAAGGTGAGAGAGAGCTGGTTTCCCGTTTGTGTGACGCTGCTGCCTTGCGCGCTTACCGTGCATTGACTGTTGCTGATGGTGTTGGTTCCAGTGAGTACGATGTTCGTGGCTTGGGTGCCGTCGCCGTTGTCTGGAATCATAAACACCTGATTGCCAGGACGATAGTAGGCGATGTAGCATGCGGCTCTGCCGTCCAGGGCGTCGTTGATGAGGGCCCAGGTTGTCTGCAGATTGCTTGTTGATGTTGCGTCTTGCCAAACATAAGTGATTGCCACGTCGTTGCCGCTCCCCGCGTCCGGGGTCATGGCTACCGGCCGCGGGAAAGCCGAAGGTGGACCCGCATTGCGGTGCACTCCCAGCGCCAACCAGCCGGTATTCCCCCCAGTGGTGTCCCGGTTGGCCACATAAACAAGCCGGTTGTTGGGCTCATTGGGCACCTCGGCGTTGCCAAACCCACTTGAGAACGTAATATCCAGGGCGAGCGTCAGAGTATTGCCAGACCCAGTGGCTGTCGAACTCCGAAGGTCAATCGAGCATTGGCCATTGGCGACCGTGCCGGTCCCATCCATCACCTTCCCGCTGGCAAGCGAGGCATCGCCGTTGTCGGGCACGATCAAAAGGCGATTGGGCGCTCGGTCGTACGCCAAATAGCAGGCCGACCGGCCATCTAAAGCACGGTTGATCAGCACATTGGCGACAGTGATGTCCTGCCAGCCATCCGGATCGGAGAACTGGAACGTATAAACCTGGTGCAAGCCGCTGGTAGTAATTGGGCTGACGCTATCGGCGGTGGGCGCGGCTTCCCGTTGCGTTGCCACCGTTGTCTCCGCCCGCAAGACCGCTTCCGGTTTTGATACCTTCGGATCTGCGGTTGTCCTCGAAGTCTGAGCCCCAAGGAACATGCTCAGCGGAAAGGCCGCTGCGAGAACAGAAAGACCTATGCACTTCATACTGTTCTTTGAGTCTTCCCTTGCAAGCTTTTACAGGATTATATACTATTCTGCAAGACCTAGGAATACCTTTTTTCGCAGATCGTGAACTCAGCCATCTTGAAACCGTCCAGCCTGACGTTCCCGTGTAAACGTGCTAAAGAAACCCTCCCAGCAAAGACCTGAGTGCTACCGATCTGGAAGCGCGATGCCGGACCGAGCCAACACTTTCTTAAAGTTATCCACACAGATTAGACATTTTAAGTGGCCGCTGTAAAGGTTTGAGCGCGGGCCCACGCTACCGATGACCATTCGCGGGACATGAACGAAATCCCCATCTGGGCCACGCCTCAGGGGCGCCAATACCGGGGGCGCTGACCGCTAACGACAAAGCGCGCAACTCAAACAACGCGCAAGAACGGACTGCTCTCCGCCGCACGGCGACGGGATCGTGACCGTTTTCGAGAGACGTTACAGGGCCGGAAGAATGCTTCTCGGGTGCACGGTCAATCAGCGGATGCGCTTGCTGGCGGGATTCGGTCATCGAATCGTTCTTCGGGAATCGGGTGCGGTAAGGAGGCACGCACGTCGCCGTACCAGCATCGCCGATCTCGGGCGCACAACACCGGCACCCTCGACCGTTCACAGCACCCAAGAATCCCCCAACCCCCTGACCCCAAACCACTTCCCCGACCCGGGTTTGCCGGCCCCAATCGCCGCCATGCCACCCTCGTCCCAAGGAAGCCGCCTCAACGGCTTCCCCGGAAACCAGGACGACTCCAATGAACGCTCAACCAACTCGAAACCTCACCCGCGCCGAGCAGGCCCGCATCAACGGCGCCAAATCCCGCGGACCCAAAACCGCCGCCGGCAAAGCGCGCTCCTCCCAAAACGCTCGCAAACACGGCATGTTCTCCCACGCTTTCGAACTCCCTACCACCGCCCACTCCGATTTCGCGCCCACCGTCGAACGCTACCTGGCCGAAACGCCGCCGCGCTCCGCCGCTGATCGCCGCCGCCTCCACCGCCTCGCCCTCCTCGACGTTCAACTTCGCCACTGCTGGGACCTTGAAACCACCCTCCTCCAGGACTCCATCGATTCGCTCGGCCCCCTCTTCCCCGGCCTTGCCTCAACCGCCCTCAAAGCCCTCGCCTTCTCGGAAATTCACGCCGGTCTCCGTCGCCTCAGCCGCATCGAGTCGCGCATTCAGCGGTCGATCACACGGGAAATCGAAACGAAAAACGATCAAACGAACCGAACGACACCCTTCGCCGCCGCCGAAAATCGACCGAACGAACCCGAGCCCGCCCCCTCCACGCCACCAGCCCAGTGGCATCATGATAGTAGTGTCGATCGAATGACAACGAAACCCCAGCCCCCGCTGGAAACCCTTTCCGGGATTCCCGTGAAGCCCTTCTACGGCCCCTTGGGCCGCGCACTCGAGCCCCCGCCCGGCGAGTTCCCCTACACCCGCGGCATCCATCAGTCCATGTATCGCGGCCGCCTATGGACCATGCGCCAGTTCTCCGGCTTCGGCACGCCCGAGGAAACCAACCGCCGCTATCGCTATCTCCTCGATCAGGGCCAGACCGGCCTCTCCGTCGCGTTCGATCTGCCTACGCTCATGGGCTACGATTCCGATCAGCCGCAATCGCTTGGCGAGGTGGGTAAGTGCGGCGTCGCCATATCTTCGCTCGAAGATATGGAAACGTTACTCGATGGCATCCCGCTCGATCGCGTCAGCGTCTCGATGACCATCAACTCCCCGGCCTCCATTCTTTGGGCCATGTATCTCGCCGTCGCTGAAAAGCAGGGCGTCCCGTGGGATCGGCTCAACGGCACGCTCCAGAACGACATCCTCAAGGAGTACAGCGCGCAGAAGGAGTTCATTTATCCTCCCCGGCCCTCCATGCGCCTCGTCACCGATTCCATCGTCTTCGGTGCGCAACAAGTCCCCCGGTTCAATCCTGTTTCGATCTCCGGTTACCACATCCGCGAGGCCGGCTCCACCGCCGTGCAGGAACTCGCGTTCACCCTTCGCGACGGAATCGAATACGTCGAGGATGTCCTTGCGCGCGGACTCGATGTCGACGCCTTCGCCCCACGCCTGAGCTTCTTCTTCAACTCTCACAACGATTTCTTTGAGGAGATTGCCAAGTTCCGCGCTGCCCGCCGCATGTGGGCGCGCATCATGCGCGATCGCTTCGGCGCCAAGGACGAGCGTTCCTGGAAGCTCCGTTTCCACGCTCAGACCGCCGGCTGCTCTCTCACCTGGCAGCAGCCATACAACAACGTGATCCGCACCGCGATGCAGGCCCTCGCGGCCGTGCTGGGTGGATGCCAATCCCTCCACACCAACTCGCTCGACGAAGCTTACGCCCTCCCCTCCGAGCATGCCGTGACCATCGCCCTGCGGACGCAACAGATACTCGCGCACGAGTCCGGAGTAACTTCCGCGCCGGATCCACTCGGCGGAAGTTACTTCGTCGAAGAGTTAACCGATCGCGTCGAAGCCGAGGCGCTCGGCTATATCCACCGCATCGACGAAATGGGCGGCATGATCACGGCTCTCGAGCGAGGCTTCCCCCAACAGGAAATCGCCGACGCCAGCTACCGCTATCAGAAACAGGTGGAGCAAGGCGAGCGCGTAATCGTTGGCGTAAATGCCTTTCAGCAGGAGGCGGAAGATCCCATCGAGTTGCTGCAAATCGACGGCGCCGCCGAACGGCGTCAAGTGGAAAAACTAGCCGCGCTCCGGAAGCGGCGCGATGCCGTGGCCGTCGAACGCTCGATAGAAATGCTCAAGCGCGGAGCCGAATCGGATGCGAACACCATGCCGCTGATCGTCGATTGCGTCCGCGCCTACGCCACCGTCGGCGAGATCTGCGATGCACTGCGCCATCAGTTCGGAGTGTGGACCGAACGCGCCAGGCTCTAATCCGTCCCCTCCATGTGCGGGAGCCTGGCGTCGAAGTAGCCTTCCATTTCACGGCGAACCTTGCCGGCCCACGCTCCGCTCCATACCCGCTCGATGCGGCCATCGGCGGAAACCACTGCCGTATGCGGAGTGCCCCTCACACCGAACGCGCGGTCTGTGCCGGATTGTGGGGAATGAAAGACGGGGAACGAGAATGGCCTCGCCGCCAGATACGCCGCCAACCCTTGTACCCCAAGTGACACCGCTATGAATCGGTACCGGCCACGCAATTGCGATTCCAGTTCGATCACGCCGGCGCGATTGTGCTCGCACCATCCACACGACGGACTGAAGAAGTAAATAACCGTGGGTGTGCCGCCGGACCACATAAGTTTCTTTGCAGCGCCGTCCACTGTCGACACGGTCAATTCCGGCGCGGCGCCGCCGGTAGTAAACGCTTCTCCCGCCCGCGCGGCGCGCAGTTGAAGCGACAGCGCCACGTTCAATCCAGCCGAAGCAACCAGCAGCAACGGTAGAGTAACATTCGATAAGTTCATTGCGGCAATCCTCTCTGAGCGCCGGGCGCATAACCCGGCGCTCAACGTGAACCTCGCTCAGAAATCCGCGCCGTAGATCACGCATACCGAACCGCCGTGCCACTTCGTCCAGATCTCGCCCGGACAGCGTGGCGTTCCACACGCGACGCCGGTCGCCTGATACCCGGGAGGCACGGCGGTTGGCACGCACTTCAGCGCTTGCGCCTCCTCCGGAATAGCCATCGTCAGGCCTGCCAGCAGAAGCGCAAACGCGCCAAAACCGAGGGAAATTCTCTTCAACATGTCGCTATCTCTCCTTTTCGAATCGGCGGAGGGAATCAGTGTTCCCTTCGTCTTTTCCAGACTACGGCCATACCGCCGAAGAGTACTCAGAGAGACGTAAGGAGAAGTAAGCGGGAGGTAAGCGCCCGCGCAACGGCGTATAATTTACTCGTGTTTCGAATCTTCTGCCTCCTACTCTCGATCGTTCCTTTGGCTCTCGCCGCCGAACAGCGCCACGAGATGATCCCGATGCGAGACGGCGCCCGCCTCTCCACCTATCTCTACATCCCCTCCGGAGATGGACCCTGGCCCGTCCTCTACGAGCAACGTTATGCGGACCTCCAAGCCAAGGCAACGCGCGAGCGCTATGCCAAGCTAGCCGGCTCCGGTTACGTCGTCGCCACCCAGAACTTTCGTGGCACCCATCTTTCCGAAGGCGTCTATCAGGGCTACCGTGCGCTCGGTTGGGGCAAAACGCAAGACGGCTACGACACCGTCGAGTGGTTGGCCAAACAGCCATGGTCCACTGGCAAGGTGGGCACCTTCGGCGGATCCCAAGCCGGTTATGCGCAGAACTTCCTCGCGGTGACTCGGCCTCCCCATCTGGTGGCGCAATACATCATCGACGGTGGGCTCAGCCTGTTTCATCTCGGCTACCGCCGCGGCGGCGCCACCCGCTTCGAACGCTTCAAACAGTCCATGCTGCTCGACGCCCGCGATCAGGCCGAAGGCCGCCGCCATCTGGAAGACCAGGTCGCCCACCCCAACTACGACGAGTATTGGCAGGCCGAAGACTGCTTTCCCCATTTCGGCGAAATGAACGTTCCGGCGTTCATCGTGGCGAGCTGGTTCGATTTCATGAGCCGCGGCTCCATCGATAGCTACATCGGCCGCCAACACAAAGGCGGTCCCGGCGCGCGCGGCCAACAGTGGCTCCGCATCGGTCCCTGGCTGCACGGCGGCAGGAAGACCAGCGCGAAGATCGCGGAACTCGAGTTCCCCGAAAACGCCGCCTGGGACATGGATGCCCACATGCTCACGTGGTTTGATCATCACCTGAAAGGAAAGAACAACGGAATCGAACGCGCACCGAAAGTTCGCTACTACACTACTGGGCCGGTTGGCGAATCCGGCGCGCCCGGTAATCAATGGCGCGAAGCCTCTGACTGGCCCGTTCCCG
>JBGSME010000624.1:0-11974 GCA_041740335.1 Bryobacteraceae bacterium
AGGTGATTTCGCCGACTTCGACGCCGTTGCTGGTCAACTTCGAATGGGCGGCCGGTGCGTCGCGCCCGGCGATGTTGAGCTGCACCAGTTTCTTGTTCACCTGTCCTCTGGAGCGGACGCGCTCGACGATTTCCTGGCCGAGATAGCAACCCTTGGAGAAGTGGATCGCATGGAGCAACTGGGTTTCGTGCGGAATCTGCTGGCTGGAGAAATCGACTCCGAAGCGGGGATGCGCATTTTCGAGCCGCACGGCGCGCAGTTCGGGCTCGCCGGCCTCGACAACGCCCAGTCCCTCGATCCAGGCGCTGAGGCGATCCTTCTCCGATTTGGGCAAAAAGATACGGAGCCCGTCGCAGCCGGCGGCTGAAATGCGCGCGGCGATCCAGGTGTTCCATTCGACCCAGGCGCCGGGCGGCGGTAGTTCCCCGATTCCGAGGCGGCCAGCTACGTCTGGCACAGCGGGACCCTCGATGGCGATCACGGCTACGGTGTTGGTTTGGTTTTCGAGGGAGGCGTCGTCGGCGATGATGAAACGGTCCAGATGTTCGAAGACCACGGCCGCCGAGTCCGGTTCGGTATCGAGCAGGAGGGCGCCGGGAAGGCAGAGCACATTGGCGTCGGAGAGGATCCGCCCTTGCGCGTTGAGAAAGAACACGTAGGCGCCACCGCCGGGCGTGAGCTCCTGAATGTGGTTGGTGGTCATCGCGTGGAGGAGGCGGGCGCGATCTTCTCCGGTTACGCGAATGACCCCGCGTCCGGACAGATCGATCCAGGCCGCTGATTCTCGCAGCGCCAGATAGGGGGCAGTTCTCATAGAGTCGTTTCGGCGCAAAGCGCCCGGTGAGGCAATCCTACTTCTTAAGCTTACCTCCGTAGGGCTTGGGTCCGCGACGGGTGCGCGGCCTGGAAGTGATCGATTGGTTGGAATTGAGGCATACAGCGGACGCGGGTGCCCTGAACCCTCCTGTTGGGACCAAACACCCGCTTTTTGGTATACTCTTCCCATCTGTCTAGAGAGTAAAGGCCCTCGGGGAGGACTGGTGATGCCGGAGGTAAACCACGACCATTTCCGCCTGTCTTTCGTTGTGCCGATCTATGGCGACGGTGCTGCTACCGGCGCGTTTTGCGGCGAGGTGGAGCGGGTGATGCGGGAGTGGCTTGGATCGCGGTGGAATTTTTCGCGGCTTGAAGTGATTTTCGTGAACGATGGCAGCCCGAACGACAGTCAGAAGTATCTGGAGGAGACGGCGAAACAGTACCCGTTTGTGAGGGTAATTGAGTTGAGCCGAAACTTCGGCCAGCATGTGGCATTGGCGTGCGGCTACCAAAACGCTACCGGCGACTATGTGGTTTCACTCAACGTCGACATGCAGGACCCACCGGATCAGATCCCGCTGCTGCTCGAGGCGATCGTGGGATCGAGGCTGGATATCGTGGTGGGGCTGAGGCGTGAGCGCAAAGATGATGTGACGACCAAGGCGACGTCGGTGATGTTCAACTCGCTGATGAACTCGCTGACGGGCATGCGACTTCCATTGAACATGGCTTCGTTGCGGGTGATGTCGCGGCGATTCATTGATGCGATCAACCAGTTGGAAGAATCGTCTCCGTTTCTGCCGGCGCTGGAGGAGTGGCTGGGTTTCGATCGGGGCTATGTGGAGATTCGTCACGCGCCGAGGATGGAAGGCAGGTCGACTTACACGTTCACGAAGCGATTGGGGATGGCGTGGAACGCGATTGTCAGCTTTTCGGATTTGCCGATGCGAATCGCGGCGGGGCTGGGGGCGCTGATGACACTGGGCGGCTTGGTGCTGACGGGTGTGCTGGTGTTTCTAAAGCTGGCGGGTGTGCCGAGGCAACCGGGGTACACGTCGACGGTGGCCATCATGGTGCTGCTGGGAGGAATTCAGCTGCTGTTTTTGGGATTGATTGCGGTGTATGTAGGCCGGATATGGAGAGAGACACAACGGCGGCCGCGCTATGTGGTCCGGTCCGAGATTCCGGCGGCGGGCACATTAGGGGGAGAGATATGAAATGCGTGATCCTACAGCCTTCGTACATACCTTGGCGGGGCTACTTTCACCTCATTCAAAAAGCGGACCTGTTCGTCTTTTACGATGACGTGCAGTATGACAAAGATGGGTGGCGGAATCGGAACAAGATCAAGACTCCGGAGGGAACGCGTTGGTTGACGATACCGGTCCGAAGCGGCGGCAAGTTCGCCAATCAGACGCAGATTCGGGCGATGGAAATGCTTTGGGACAAGCCGTGGAACAAGAACCACAGGCAAACGCTGCACCAGTTTTACCGGAAGGCGCCATTTTATAGAAAATACTCCGATCTGCTGGACGGGATCTACGAGCCGCAACAGAAGCTTCTGGCCGATTTCACGATTGAATCGACGGTCCGGCTGGCCCGGGAAATCGGAATCGAGCACACGCGGTTTATGCGCTCTTCCGAATTGAAGGCGGAGGGGGCGAAGACGGACCGGTTGATCTCCATCCTGAAGAAGGTGGGAGCGAATCACTATATCAGTGGGCCTTCGGCCAAGAGCTATCTGGAAGAGGAAAAGCTGGCACAGGCGGGGATCACGTTCGAGTACATGCGTTACGAATATGCGGCCTATGAACAGTTGTACGGGGCGTACGAGCCGCAAGTCTCGATCCTCGATGTGCTGTTGATGACGGGGCCGGAGGCGCCGCGATTGATTTGGGGGGCAAGGGAAGGTACTGGAACGCCGGTGGCCTCCGCGGTAGAGCCGGCAGCAGGTGCCAGTACGTGGTAGCTATGGACCCGTCAAGAGTTTAGATGTTCGAATTGAGGCATGCAACCGGTCTCGAGAAAGCTATTCACAGTGACTAATCAGATCCCATTCAATCGACCGACGCTAACGAAAGTGGAGTTGCGCTATATCGAAGAGTGCTTCCACGCCGGACATGCGTCCGGCGACGGCGGCTTTACGAAGCGCTGCCATGGGTATTTCGAGCGCGAGTTGGGCGTGAAGAAAGTGCTGCTCACCACCTCGTGCACGCACGCGCTGGAAATGAGCGCGTTGCTATTGAATCTAAAACCGGGCGACGAGGTGATTTTTCCGACGTTCACGTTCGTGTCGACGGTGAACGCCTTTGTGCTGCGTGGAGTTCAGCCGGTGTTTGCGGACATTCGTCCGGACACGTTGAATCTGGACGAGGAACAAATCGAGTCAAAGATCACGGCCCGGACCAAAGCGATCGTTCCGGTGCATTATGCCGGCGTCGGGTGCGAGATGGACACGATTCTGGCGTTGGCGGGCAAGCATGGAATCCGGGTAGTGGAGGACAACGCGCATGGATTGTT
The DNA here is from genome assembly GCA_041740335.1 of Bryobacteraceae bacterium. Classification (GTDB taxonomy): domain Bacteria; phylum Acidobacteriota; class Terriglobia; order Bryobacterales; family Bryobacteraceae; genus DSOI01. Next base: position 3,337 of record JBGSME010000624.1, read on the forward strand.
CGGGCGTTACAAGGGGAAATATCTGGGAACGATGGGTAGCATGGCGACGCAGAGTTTTCACGAGACGAAGAATTTTTCGTGCGGCGAAGGCGGGGCGCTGCTGATCAACGATCCGGCGTTGATAGACCGGGCGGAGATTATCCGTGAGAAGGGCACCAACCGGAGCCAGTTCTTTCGCGGGCTGGTGGACAAGTATACGTGGGTGGATGTGGGGTCGAGCTTCCTGCCATCCGATTTCCTGGCGGCGATCCTGTGGGGCCAACTGGAGCGGCGGGATGAGATACAGGGCCATCGGCGGGCGATTTGGAATCACTATTGGAAGCGGCTGGAGGAACTGGCCAAGGCGCATTCGATCGGACTCCCGTTCGTGCCGGGGCACTGTGAGCAGGCCTACCACATGTTTTATATGGTGATGCCTTCGCTCCAGATGCGGACGGACCTGATCGCGCACCTGAAATCGGCTGGGATCGGCGCGGTTTTCCACTATCTGCCGCTTCATAGTTCACCGATGGGACAGAGGTTTGGAGGCCAGGAAGGACGGTGTCCGGTGGCCGAGCAGGTGAGCGACCGGCTGGTTCGCCTGCCCTTTTTCAACGATATGACAGAAGGCGACCAAGACCGCGTAGTTGATGAGATCTCGGTGTTTCTTCAAGGCCAGCAGGCGAATTCCTTGAGACGCGCTGTTTCGGTCAGGCCGGCGGGGACCGGACAGGGGTCTCCAACCACAGAGGGTCCGATCATCGCCAGGAGGGCGAGGGGATGACACACATGATGAATCGGTTCAAGAAGGAAGTGCTGCACAAGGGGTACTCGATCGTTCCAGACGTCCTTTCGGCGGGCTTCGTGAAGCGGGCTAAGGACGAACTGATGACGGCTATCGATTTGGAGAGCAGGCTCCCTTACAACAACTCCAATGACCGGAGCATGGTGATGCTGTGCTCGCTTTATGGCGGCGCGTTTTTGGACGTATTCACGAACAGGAAGCTGCTGGATTGCATGAACGCCATCCTTGGCGAGGGATGCACTGCGTATGCGTACACGTCGTCGTCGATGCCGCCGAACGGAACCAACTTTTCCAACCGGATACACGTGGACTGCCCGCGCGTGATTCCAGGCTACATCACCAATCTCGGGGTGCTGATGGCGCTCGACGACTTCACCGAGGAAAACGGAGCTAGCTACTATCTTCCGCATTCGCAGGATCGCGAGACGGCGCCGAGCGCCGAGGAGTTTTACGCGAAAGCCGAGCGATTCGTGTGCAAGGCGGGGACGGTCATCTTCTTCAATGCGCGGGTTTGGCATAGCGGCGGCCAGAACAAGACCGACCGATGGCGTCATGGAATCTCGATCAACATGGCGCGGCCGTGGATGAAGCAGCGGCTGGATATTCCGCGGGCGATGTCGCACATGGATCTGTCGGGAGTGCCGGACGTGGTGCTGCAGAAGCTGGGTTTCCACGCGCAGGTGCCGACTGATTATGCCTCGTACTATGTGCCGCCGGCCCAGCGGGCTTTCAAGCAGAACTACGAATGAAGTCGGCGTTCATTGGCTTTGGCGCATTGGGCCGCCAGGTAGCCGGTCTGATGGAAGTGACGGCGGCGGACCAAGTGATCTTTGACGACCATGTCTATTCGAGCGGAGCAGCCAATGCGTACCCTTTTTCCGAGTACGCTTCCGTCCGATTCGAGAGTCTGCCGTTTTTTGTGTGCCTGGGGTACAAGCATCTGGAGCGCAAGACGGCGATCGTAGAAGAGTTGCTGGGAATGGGCCGGCGGGTTCCGGCGTTCGTACACCCGTCGACCTTCGTTAGTCCGACGGCGACGATCGGCGAAGGGGCCATTGTCTATCCGATGTGTAACCTGGATCAGAACACGCGGCTGGGCCGGGGCGCTCTGCTGCATAACTCGGTGGTAGTTTCGCACGACGCAGAGGTGGGCGAGGGCTGCTACCTGTCGCCTGGCGTTGTGATGTGCGGAGATTCGAGCGTGGGCGGATGTTCGTTTCTGGGGGCTCGCGCGGTGCTATCGAACGGCGCGCGGGTGGGTAGAGGCGCTATTGTTGGAATCGGCACGGTGGTGGCGGGCGCGGTGCCTGACGGAGCGAGCGCGATCGGCTACCCGATGCGGATCCTTGGGCGGCGGCTGGAGTTGCGCTGAGCTTTCAACGAACTTGACTTGAGTTGACTGCGTTTTGCTGACGCGGGCTGGCGCGATCGATTCGAACGTAATGCATGTTCCCCGACTTGGCTATGACGCGGGCGCGAGGATCGTCCTGAAGCAATGCGAGGTTTTTGGAAGCGATGAAGGCGTGCAGCGTAGGATGTTGGCCGAGGCATCGGTTGAGTTCGGCCTTGCTTAGGGTGAGGCTATCGAAGTCCTCGAGTTCGATGCACCAGGAGCGGCCGGTGTAGAACACGGCGGTGTTGCCGATGCGGGGATTGAGCACGAACACCGGATCGTGATCGGCGCTGTTGGCGGGGCGCGCCTGCGCGGAGAGATCGGCGATTCGGTCACTCTCGGTAGGAGTGGTACTGGCGAGGCTGCGGAGCGTTGTCACGGAAGCGAGGGCGAGGAGCAAGAGCGCGGTTGCGGCGACGGCAGGGCCTAATATTCCGGGGCGAAGCCAAGATACAACGGCGGCGGCGGTGGTGAGTATCAGCAGCAGGAAGAGGGTGGTGGGGCCTGTATCATTGCCGAGACTGGCGAGGGCCAGGATCCCGAAGCAACTCAGAAGCAGCTTATCCCTGGAACGGAAGGTCCAGGCAACGGCGCAGGCGAGGGCGGCGGCGAACAGCGGGATGGCGGGGTAGAGGTACCAGAATAACCTTGTCTCAGGCACCATCAAAAGAGCCATGATGGCGAATGGCGGAATAAACAGGATTGCCAGCTTGCGGCGTTCGGCAGCAGGCATTCGCCAGAGGGCCGGCGGGATCAGCAGTAACAGAAGAGAGTAGTGCCCGGTCATGTAGTAATTGAGCGCCCAGAGGTAATAACCTGGCCCGTTCTGGTTGCCTTCTAATTTCTGCGTGATCCGCTTGATGACATGGTAGCTGAGATTTTCACTGAGGAACTGATTTCCGTACCAGTGATACATGAGCAGGTGCCAGGGCAGGATAACGACGAGAAGGACGCCGAGCCCGGTGACCAAGCGCCGGGGCATGCGATCCTTTTCCCGCCATTGCGCCGCCAGCACAGAGGGCAGGAGCGGAAGAAACACCAGGCAGGCGGCGGCCGATTTATCCATATACGCCACGGCGAAACAGAAGGCGACGCCGGACAGACCGCGCGCGCCCCATCGCAAGTGAACGTAAATCGCGGCGATGAAGGCGAACGCGAGAACGGCGTCGGTGGTGCAGAATCGAGCCTGGTTGAGAAAAGCGCTGGAAGTACAGAGAATCGCGGCGGTATAAAAGGCGGCGCTGCCCGGCATCACGCGGCGAACGATGGCAAACGACAATGCGATGATGCCGACCCCGCAGAGGGAGGAAGGGAGGCGGGAACTGAACTCGTTCACGCCAAATACTTTGTAGGCGGCCGCTGTGAGCCACATAAAAAGGGGCGGCTTGCCGAACCAGGGGGTTCCGGTCCAGTGCATGGTGAGCCAATCTCCCCCGAGCGCCATTTCCCTGGCCATCTGCGCATACAACCCTTCATCAATGCTCTCGAGCCGGTGTGAACCAAGCCGGAAGAAACAGGCGAAGATCGCGACGGGGATTACGATCCAATAGGGGTGAAGAGAAACCCAGCGAGCAAAATTTCTGAGTGGTGGAGGCATCGGACGGCGAGGGTTGTTACCGGGACAGCCAACGCAGGCAGGCGGATAGCAGGACGGTGACAAATCCCGAGGTTACGACGCCTCCCAGCAGGCGTTTCCGTTTGGCACTTTGCATGGCCGGGTTTGCGGCCACGACGGCCACGGCCAGTACATGGAGCGCGAGGAGCATCTTGATGCCGAACATGGCGTGGTACCCGGGGGGCGTGGCCGTCTTTGCGATCAGGTTGTAGAGTCCACTTGCGACAGCCAGCAGGGCGGCGGGCAGGACCAGCTTCCGCCAACGGTCCCACGCGACGCCTTGCCCGTCGGCGGCGGCCAACCAAGCGAACAGACTTCCGCCGAGAAGCACGATTACACTCGATACATGCGCCCAGCGGGACAGAATGCCTACAATGTCATGGAGTCCCATATTTTCTAGTACTAGTGTATTCGATCCTCTGAATCTACAATGATCCACGAAATTCTTCCTGTTGGCAAACTGCAATGCAACTGCTCTATTTTCGGCGACGAGGGCACGCGCGAGGCTATCGTGGTGGACCCGGGCGACGGCGACGATATCGCGGCCCTACAAGCTGTGCTCGACCGGCACGGGCTTACCGTTACCGCGATCGTAATTACTCACGCGCATATCGACCATATTGGCGGGGCTGCGCAATTGAAAGCGCTCACCGGCGCGCCGGTCTACATGAATGTCGCGGATCAGGAGCTGTACGATCATCTGGATATGCAGGCGGCTTGGCTGGCGATGCCCACGCCGGGGAAGACCGCGGTGGACGTGGCGACGCGCGATGCCGGCACGCTTTACTTGGGTGCGACTGAGTTTCAGGTCCTGCACACTCCCGGGCACACCCTGGGCAGCCTCTGCTTATGGATCCCTGACGAGAACAAGCTTGTGGCAGGAGACACGTTGTTCCGGGAGTCGATCGGCCGGACGGATCTTCCGGGCGGGGATGGCCGGCAGATACTGCGGTCAATCAAAGACAAGCTGTTTCCGCTACCGGATGAGGCGGTGGTGGTGGCCGGGCATGGTCCGGCGACGACGATGGGGTGGGAGAAGGAACACAACTGGTTTCTTCGGGAGCTTTGAGGCGGCGTCCCTAGGTGCCGGCAAAGTAGTCGCGGCGGAGGCCGAGGAACTCGACGGGCTGGGCGTCGGCCGGCGGAAGGTTCAGGATCCGAATTGTTTGGGATCGATGATCTGCATCCCGGTTTGGATGGCCTTCTGAATCTCGGCGTTCAGGGCCTCGCCTTCGGCGATCACCTTGTTGATCTCGCCCATATACTGGTCGATGCCCTGGAGCCCGCGGTTGACCTGGACGAAGCCGAGGATATCGTCGTACTTCTGGATGGAGGCGCGAATTTTCTCCATGCCATCCTCGGCGGTTTCCATCGTCTGATCGAAGCCCTTCTTTTTGGCGCGAATGTCCTTGAGCATACGGTCCCGCAGTGACTCTGTCTGGTTTTGTTTGGCGCGGGTTTCCATCAGCTTGAAGAGGTCCTTGGCGCTGCCTTCGGTTCCGCTGAGCGCCTTTTTGAGTCCTTCGGATTTGTCGCGGAGGCGGGCCATGGTGGCCTCCATGCGTTGGAGGCGCTGATCGGTCATGTTCTTCTCGCGCAGGAAGGTGCCGAGATCCTTGTAGGCTTCCTCCACCGTTTCGGCGGCGCTGGTGGAGACTTTTTGGGCCACCTGGAGTTTCTGCGATACATCGCGCGCGCCTTGGACGAGTTGAGCGGCGGTGACGACTTTGTCGGGCATGATCCAGCCGCAGGAGCCAAGCACGAGTCCGGCGGCGAGCGCGATCGTAGTGTTCTTCATCGGGAATCTCTTCCATAAGTCTAACCGCAAGCGCCTCAATTGGCGGTTGGCGGGACGGCTGGATCGATATAGACGATTTCCGCGAAGCTGGGGCGGGGCAGGGAAATGACGGTGCCGGTTTCGCCCAACTCGGCACCGGTGAGAAGCCGCTGCGAGCGATCCTCCTCGAAGTGGAGCCGGTAGGAAGTGGTGGGATTGAGACCGGGAACGCGAAGCCGGTAGGTGCGGGGCCGGGATTGGACAGACCGGTAGATAAAAGCGACGGCGGAATCGGACTGGGGGGAATAGCTTGCGATGGCGTCGATGGCGCGGCCGTCCGGGCGTCCGGAAATGTGAAGCACCTTGCCGATCCGCAGGCGGGCGCGCAACCGTTTGAAGAGCGCAACCTCGCGTTTGGCGAGATCGAGTGAGCCTTGGCTCATCTCCGGCAGGTGGTTCATGAAGATCCACGGGCCGCCGAACATGTAGCTACGCGCGACGTAGGCGTCGAGTTCGGTATAGGGCATGTAGCGATCGGAGTAGCGGGGCGGAAACGGGTAGGTGATTCCGTAGACGGCCTGGCGGGTGGTGAGTTCGCCGGAATCGTCGGCGGCGATTGAGGTGACGTAGCGGCGAGTCATCGAATAGGTCATCATATTGCCGCCGTCCTCGCAGTTTTCCCATCGAACGTTGGGCCGTTGGCGTTGCACGGCGCTGACCACGAAGTTGAGACCGTCGACGGCGTTGGCCCAATTGCTTCCGGCGGGATCGTGGGTGTGATTGGCGCGGGTGCAGTGCTTCACCATGTTCTCGCCGTCCTGAAGGATCCAATCGATGTTGTAATCGTCGATCATGCGGACGGTTTCGCCGATGATCCAATCACGCACGGGGCGATGGGACAGGCAAATGGATTCGGCGTTGAAGTAGTGGTAGGTTTCTGAGGAGGTCCAGTTGGGATTCTGGCGCAAGACGGGCGATTGTGCCGATGCTTCGGCGAGCGGAAGATGGAGGCCGAACTTCATGCCGAGGGAATGGACATAGTCGGAGAGTGCTCTGAGGCCGGAGGGAAACTTGGCGGGATCGTGCCGCCAATCGCCGATCATGCGCGCCCAGCCGAGATCGACAACGAATAGTTCGACGCCGAGCTGCGCGGCGATTGCGGCGTTTCGGCGGAGGGTGGCCTCGTCGATCTTTTCGCCATAGCCCCAGGAATCCCACATCACGTAGGGGAAATTGGTATCGCGCATGGGCTGGGCGATGGCCTGCTCGACGAAGCGCTGGGTTCGATAGCCTGCTTCGTCCCAATCGCCCTGGAACACGCCGATGAAAGCGGCGGGCAGGGCGAGTTCCTCATCCGGGGCGACGGGCTGATTGACCTCGTCGATCGCGGAGGAGAACTGAAGGACGCCGTTGTCGGTATGGTCCACGGCGAAGTCGAAGCGTCCGTCGAATTCCCAGCCGAAGAAGAGCCCGTCGTTGGCGGAGTTCCGCACCGACATCCAGCCGCAGTAGGCTCCGTAGGCGCCGGAGACGATGGCGGCGCCGGGAGAGCCGGGTTCGAGGTCCACCTGCTCCGGTTCGAAATTGCCGAGCGTTCCGGCCGCTAGCCATTGCTTCACGCGGAAGGCGGAATAGCGGCTGGAGCCGGCATCGAGCGCGAAGGGAAAGATATCGATGCCGTCTACCTTGAAGACGGTGGGCGTGAGATTGCGGATGCGGGTCCGGTAGCGCAGTGCCGGTTGGCCGGAGAAGAGTTCGAGTTCGACGGTGATGCGGGCGGTGTGGCGATCGTCTTCGAGAACGATGGTTTGCCGCGCGCCCTGGCGGGCGATGGAGGCGAAGCTCTGGTCGACGAGGGTGAACGTGGAACTGCCGCCGTAGTTGATGCCGGCCCCGGTGCGGACGCGGAAGAGACTGCTCTCGCGCCCGGCGGGCGGCGCCCACCGGTGGGAGGTTTTGAGATCGGTGATGTGATCGAGCGAGAGAGCTCCGGCGGGGGTGAGTTGGACGCGGGCTTCCACCACGCCATTGGCGAGCGTCCACGAGCGGCTGGCGGCGTCAAAGCGGAAGGAGAATGGGGGCTGAGCAAGCGCGGCGGTGGCACTTAGAAGCAGGAGCGGAGCACATACGGATTTCTTCATCTCATGAAGAGAGTCAATTCGAAGAGCAACCGTTTCTCATGCGCGGGAGGAAAATGATCAAGTATCGTTAACTAGTGGATGTAATCGTTACCGACCTCGACGGCACGCTGCTCGATCACGATACCTATTCCTTTGCAGGGGCACTGGGAGCGCTCTCAGCGATCCGCGACACGGGCACGCGGCTTGTGTTGTGCTCAAGCAAAACGCGGGCGGAGATGGAATATTGGAGGGAGTTCATCGGCGCGAGGGGTCCGTACGTTGTGGAGAATGGCGGTGCGGTGATTTGGGAGCCGGGGTATTTTCCGGGTGGGGATTGCCGGCTGGAACTGGGCAGCCCGTATGCCGAGTTGCGGAAGCAGTTGGCGGAAGCGGCGAAGGCGGCGCGTGTTCAAGTGCGCGGTTTCGGCGATATGGATGCGGCTGAGATATCGAAGTTGTGCGGGCTGCCGCTGAGTGAGGCGGAACTGGCGCGGGAGCGGGAGTACGATGAGCCGTTCGTTGTGGTGAAGGGCAAGGCGGAGGATTTGACGGCGGAGATCGAGAAGCGGGGTTGGCATTGGTCGCGGGGCGGGCGATTTTTCCACATTGTGGGAGAGAACGACAAGGGCGTAGCGGTGGAGAAGCTGCTTGCGCTGTTTGCGGCGGGCGGAGAGAAAGTGCACAGCCTGGGGTTGGGGGACGGGCTGAACGATGCGTCGTTCCTGAAGGTGGTGGACGAAGCCGTGTTGATGCCATCAAAGCAGGTGCAGGCATTGCGAAAACTGGTGCCGAAGGGGCGGGTGGCGGCGGCGCCGGGATCCTGGGGCTGGAATCGTGCGGTAATCGAATGGATCGGGAGGAGCGGGGACTTCTGGGACAAGCAGAATTAGAGATGATGCCAGACGCCTTCCGGGTTGGGTTCGACGTCCTGGCGGCGTGGTGAGAGAAG
>JBGSME010000625.1:0-4132 GCA_041740335.1 Bryobacteraceae bacterium
CCCGGATTCGACGCGTTTGTGGAGGATTGGGGCCCGTATCTGCGCGATACCCGTGAATTCTTTGACCGCCAGAAGTCCGCGGGCATGCGCGTGGCTGGCTATGGAGCGGCCGAACGAACGGTGTCGCTGCTTGGGACCGCGGGTGTCGACCGGAGCCATGTGGCCGCGGTGTACGACGCCAACCCCCATCTCGAGAAACTGGCCCTGCCCGGCAGCCGGATTCCTGTCTTCGCGCCGGCTCGGATTCAAGAGGATCAGCCGGATCTGCTGGCGGTGTTCGCGCGGTCGTTCGAGGACGAGATCGTCGGCGCGCAAAGTGGATTCCGGGAAGCCGGCGGTCGCTTCGTGTCGCTCAGAACGTCCCCGCCAAGCATCATCTAGGACATCTGTAGGAGATACGCGCGAGACTGGAAACTACGGGGTACGGAGAACATTGGAAAGGAACTCCAACATGCGGCTGGTATCGCTGATCCTGCCCGCCTACAACGAAGCCGAGAATCTACCCGAACTCCGGGAGCGGCTGACTGCGGTAACGGCCGCACTGCCGGAATACCGGTTCGAGTTCCTGCTGATCGACAATGCGAGCGTCGACGCCACGCAGCAGATCGGGGAGCGCTTTGCCGCCGACGACCCCCGATGGCGCTATCTGCGCTTCAGCCGGAATTTCGGCGCGGAAATTTCGCTGGCCGCCGGGCTTCGCTATGCCCGGGGCGATGCGGCGGTGCTGATTGCCACTGACCTTCAGGATCCGCCGGAGAAGCTCGGGGAGATGATCGCGTTGTGGGAACAGGGTTATCAGGTGGTCTACGGGCAGCTCGAGCGGCGCGCGGATGGGAATCTTCTCAAGACGCTGGGGGTGCGCGTTGCCTACTGGTTGATTCACCGGCTCAGCGAGGTCAGGATTCCACCGAATGCCACCGATTTCCGGTTGCTGGCGCGGCCGGTGATGGACGCCGTGAACCAGTGCCGGGAGCAGAACCGGTATCTGCGCGGTCTGGTGCAGTGGGCCGGGTTTCGCCAAGTCGGCTTTCCCTATGACCGCGCCGAACGCAAGGCCGGCCAATCCACCGCGAATCTGCTGTTCTGTCTCCAATACGCCTTCAACGCGATTCTGGCGTTCTCCTCGCAACCATTGCGCCTCGCCACCTACGCCGGGCTGCTGACGATCACCGGCAGCGTGCTGGGGGCTGTCGTCTACACCGGAATCTACATCGCGTTCCGGTTGGGGTATCTCTCCTATGGACCGCCGCCGGGATGGACCACCATCACCCTTGCGCTGTTCTTCATGATCGGGATGCAGAGCCTGTTTCTCGGTCTGCTCGGCGAGTACATCGCCAATATCTATCGCGAGGCCAAGGAACGCCCGCTGTGGGTGGTGGATCGCGCGGCTGGGTTTGAGAGCGCAGGAACCGGGATGGATAGCGGTGCGGCCGGGATCACGCAGCTCGCCCGGGCCTTGGAGGACCCCGCAATTACTGAGCGAAAAGCGGCGGGCGTTCTGCTGCCGGAAGGGACACAGCGATGAGTTCGATATCCGTTCTCTCCGGGAACCTGTCGGCCGAGGCGTTGAAATCGGAGATCCTCGGCCTGGTTCGGCGCTACCACAAAGCCGCGTTTCCGGCGCCGGATTTTGCGCCGGGCGTGACGGCGGTTCCCTGCGCCGGCCGTGTGTTCGATGCCGAAGAGATGTCGCTGCTGGTCGATTCCGCTCTCGAGTTCTGGCTGACCGCGGGCCGCTATGCCGCGCAGTTCGAGCGGGCATTCGCGCGGCTGTTCGGCGTCAGGGACTGCTTGCTGGTGAACTCCGGTTCGTCAGCGAATCTGGTGGCGGTTTCAACCCTGACGTCCCCGAAACTGAGCGAGCGCCGGCTGCGGCCCGGCGACGAGGTAATCACGGTTGCAGCGGGCTTCCCAACCACCGTGAACCCGATTCTTCAGAACGGGCTGGTGCCGGTATTTGTTGACGTTACGGTGCCCACCTACAATCTTGATCCGAGCCAGCTCGAAGCCGCTCTGTCGCCCAAAACAAGGGCGATCGTGGCGGCCCATACCCTAGGCAATCCGTTCGATCTCGACGCGGTAACCGCGTTCGCCGCCCGGCACGGGCTCTGGCTGGTGGAGGATTGTTGTGACGCCGTCGGTTCTACCTACGGCGGCCGCCCGGTGGGCGGGTTCGGCGACCTTGCCACCACGAGCTTTTACCCGGCCCACCATATCACGATGGGCGAGGGCGGAGCGGTGCTGACGGCCAAGCCGCTGCTGCGAACCATCGCCGAGTCGTTCCGAGACTGGGGCCGCGACTGCTGGTGCGAACCGGGCAAGGACAACACCTGCGGGAAGCGGTTTGACTGGCAGTTGGGGGAACTGCCCTGCGGTTACGACCACAAGTACACCTATTCGCACGTCGGCTATAACCTGAAGCTCACCGACATGCAGGCGGCGGTGGGCGTGGCGCAGCTTGAAAAGCTCCCTTTGTTCATCGCCGCGCGCAAAGCGAACTTCGAGCGGCTGCGAGGAGGTTTGTCGGCGCTCGAAGAATGGCTGATTCTACCCGAGGCGACCCCGAAGTCAGACCCGAGCTGGTTCGGCTTCCCGATCGCCGTCCGCCCATCGGCAGGTTTCACCCGCGACGATCTGGTGCGGCATCTCGAATCGAAGCGGATCGCGACGCGGCTCCTGTTCGGCGGCAACCTGCTTCGCCAACCGGCTTACCGGGACATTCCGCACCGGCAAACCGGCCCTTTAGCGAACACGGATTTCGTGATGAACCAGGTTTTCTGGATCGGTGTGTATCCGGGGCTCGGCGATCCGCAAATCGAATATATGGCCGAGGTGATCGATGCCTTCGTGCGCCGTTGAGCAGACAACAGCGCTGGCGGCGCGGATTCGTGAGCACTCGCTGCGCATGGTGCACCGGGCTCGGGCGTCGCACATCGGCAGCAGTCTGTCCATGGCGGACCTGCTCGCGGTGCTCTATGGGCGCGTGCTGCGTGTGGATCCGGCGCAGCCCGATTGGTCCGGCCGGGATCGGCTGATCGTGAGCAAAGGACACGCCGCGGCGGCGCTCTACGCCGTGCTGGCCGATCGCGGATTCTTTCCAGTCGAAGAATTGGAGACCTACTGCGAAAGCGGATCGAGGCTCCTCGGGCACGTGAGCCATCATGTGCCCGGCGTGGAGCTTTCAACCGGGTCGTTGGGGCACGGGTTGGCAGTGGGAGGCGGGCTCGCCTTGGCCGCCAAACGGGATCGGGCTGCCTGGAGGGTGTTCGTCCTGATGAGCGACGGAGAGCTAGACGAGGGATCGGTGTGGGAGCAGGCGTTGCTCGCGCCGCAATTGGGGCTCGACGGCCTGGTGGCGATTGTCGACTACAACAAGATCCAGAGTTTCGGCAGCGTGGCCGAAGTGGCCGACCTGGCGCCCCTTGCCGATAAATGGCGAGCTTTCCGGTGGGGCGTTCGAGAGATCGATGGGCACGACCATGGAGCGATCGCTGAGGCGCTCGAGGCGGCGCCGTTCGAGCCCGGCCGGCCGAGTGTAGTGATCGCGAACACGGTGAAAGGAAAAGGCGTATCCTTCATGGAGGACGAACTGGCGTGGCACTACCGCTCGCCGGATCTGGCTCAACTGGCGCGGGCTCTCGATGAGGTGCGGGCGCGATGAGGACGTCGTTCATCGAATCGCTCGAGGAGATCGCCGCGCGGGATCCGCGCATATGGCTGCTATGCGGAGATCTGGGGTACTCGGTGTTGGAGCCCTTCGCGGCGCGGTTTCCGGACCGTTTTGTGAATGTCGGCGTGGCCGAGCAGAACATGACCGGAATGGCCGCCGGACTGGCGCTGGCGGGCAAAAAAGTCTTCACGTATTCGATCGCCAACTTCCCGGTAATGCGGTGTCTTGAGCAGATCCGGAACGATGTCGCGTATCACAAATTGGATGTGACGATCGTGGCGGTGGGGGGCGGGCTGTCCTACGGGAGCCTGGGCTACAGCCATCACGGAGTGGAAGACCTCGCCGTGATGCGCGTCCTACCGAACATGACCGTACTCGCGCCGGCCGACCCGGTGGAGACGCGTCTGGCGGTGGAGGCTGTCGCGGCGCGCGGCGGGCCCTGCTATTTGCGCCTCGGCAAGG
>JBGSME010000626.1:0-2728 GCA_041740335.1 Bryobacteraceae bacterium
GACCAAGGCGGCGAAAATAAGAAAAGATAATGCGCGTCCCGGCATGGGCTCGAAACGATTCTACTAAACTGGAGAGTAGGAGATGCTGTTCGAACCAGAAGGCCCGGTAGCGGAGGAGGCGCCGGCCTTTAGGAAGCTTCGCTTTTCGTTCCCTCGCGTGGGATCGCGGCGAATTATTTTCGCCTGCGCCGGGCTTGCGGTGATCGCCGCATTGGCCGTCGCCGAAGCACGTTCTTCCTATCTACAATCGAGAGTTTTTGCGGCGCTGGCGCGGCGGATGACCTACCGCGTGGAACCGGGCGCGGCCGCATTGCCGTGGACCGGAACAGGCCCGTACGACACACGGATGGGCTACTCGTTCCTGGACGAGTGGGTGACCCGGCTGGAGTCCCGCGGGTTCGAAGTAGTCGCGCAGGCACGCCCTTCCGACTGGCTGCGGCGCATGACGTGGTTCGGCCTGTTCCCGACGTATCGCGAAAAATCCCAGGCCGGTTTGGAAATCCTCGACACGCTGGGTCGTCCGCTTTTCTCCGCGAACTTTCCCCAGCGCACTTACCCGGATTTTGACTGGGTGCCGCCACTCGTCGTCCGCAGCCTGCTGTTCGTGGAAAACCGCGATATGCTCGACACCTCCACCCCGTACCGCAATCCAGCGGTCGAATGGGACCGCCTCGCGCGCGCGGTGTTCGATCAAAGCCGCAAGCAACTCGTAGGTGGCACCGGCGCCGGCGGCGGCAGCACGCTGGCCACCCAGATCGAGAAACTCCGCCATTCGCCCGAGGGCCGGACCCAAGGGGCTAGCGACAAGTTCCGCCAGATGATTTCGGCTTCCATACGGGCATATCAGTTGGGAGAGTCCACCTTCGAGTCAAGGAAGCAGATCGCGTGCGACTACATCAATTCCCTGCCCCTGGCGTCGCTGCCCGGCTACGGCGAAGTATCTGGACTGGGCGACGGTTTATGGGCGTGGTTCGGCGCGGATTTCGCGGTGACCAACCGCCTGCTGTCGGCCGAAGAAACCGCCCCGGGTGTGCTCGACGGCAAACGGGATCCGAACCGCGAACGCGAGCGCGCCCGGGCATATCGCCGCGCATTGAGTCTGCTGCTTGCCGCCAACCGGCCCTCCCACTATTTGCAGCGGAATCGCCGGGCACTCGAACATCGCGTGGATAGCTATCTGCGAATGCTGGGCGAAGCGGGCGTGATCACCCCGCGCCTTCGCGACATGGCCCTGGAAGTGGATCTGGCGTTTCGCGCCAAGGCGCCCGATTCGAAGCCAGTTCCGTTTTACGAGAGGAAGGCGCGCGACGCGGTGCGGACCAATCTGCTCGCGTGGCTGGGCATTCCGGGCGTGTATGAACTCGACCGGCTGGATCTCTCCGCGCACACCAGCCTCGATCGTGTCGCTTTGGAGGAAGCCACTCAGGTTTTGCACCGCCTGTCGGATCGCGTCTACGCCGCCAAAGCGGGTGTGATAGGCCACCAGATGCTCCCCGAAGGCGCGATCGGCTCGGTGATCTATAGCTTCAATCTCTACGAGGCGGGCGAAGGAGCGAATTTTCTGCGGGTCCAGGCCGACAACTACGATCAGCCGCTGAACTTCAATGACGGAACACGCATCGAACTTGGATCCACGGCGAAGCTCCGCACGCTGGTCACGTATCTCGAATTGATCTCAGATCTTCACGCGCACTACAGCAAGAAGAAGAATGCCGATCCCGCCGCGGAACCGGCCGATCCGTTGACACAATGGGTGATCCCATTTCTGGCCGCATCACCGGACCCGAGCCTTGCCGGCATCCTGGAAGCCGCGGTAACGCGCCAGTACTCGGCGTCTCCCTCGGAAGGGTTCTTTACTGGGGGCGGTCTGCACTATTTTTCCAATTTCAACGCCGCCGACAACGGCAAGCGCCTTACCGTACGGGAAGCGCTGCGGAACTCGACCAATCTGGTCTTCATCCGAATGATGCGCGACATCGTGGACTATTTTCAGTACCGCCTGCCGGGTGTCACCCCGGCCCTCCTCAGCGATGTTCATCATCCCGGCCGCAAGGAGTACATTTCACGGTTTGCAGACCGGGAAGGACGCGAGTTTCTGCTCCGCTTCTACCGTCGCTACAAAGACAAACCCGTTGAGGAAGCGCTTGCGCTTCTGTCTCGCAAAATGCGACCCACGCCCTACCGCCTCGCCGTGGCCTACCGGACCGTTCTGCCCGAAGGCGACCTGGACGGCATGCTGGACTTTCTCGAATCGAAGCTCCCCGATGAAGCCCTGGCCCGCGTGGACATCGAACGGCTGTATCAGCAATACGCGCCCGATAAATTCGACCTTGGCGATCGAGGTTATCTGGCTCGCGTCCACCCGCTCGAACTATGGTTGCTGCGTTACCTGATGGAGCATCGGGAGGCAACCTTCGCCGAAGTAACGCGAGCCAGCGTCACCGAACGCCAGGAGGTCTATAAGTGGCTCTTCCGCCCACGAAACAAACACGCGCAGGATCTACGGATCCGGATTCTACTGGAAGTGGACGCGTTTGCCGGCGTCCAGAAGAAGTGGAAACGGCACGGCTATCCATTCCCTTCCCTCACTCCATCTCTTGCAACAGCGATCGGAAGCTCGGGTGACAATCCGGCAGCGCTCGCCGAACTCGCCGGTATCATCCAGAATGGCGGCATCCGCTATCCGTCGATGCGGCTGGAGCGGCTTCATTTCGCCCGGTCCACTCCA
>JBGSME010000627.1:0-2765 GCA_041740335.1 Bryobacteraceae bacterium
GGCGGCGGGGACGAGGTAGCGATCGATGGCGAGTTTGGTGAGGAGTGGGCCGGCGACCTGGAGGGCGGAGGCGACCATCATGAAGGCGAGGGCGGCGGCGACGCTGCGCCAGTAGGGTTTGGCGTAGGCGAGGAGCCGTGCGATGAGTTTGCGGTCAATTGCTTTGGCAGCTACCGCTTCTTCGGCCATATCTCTTCAGTGTACGGGGTCTGGGGACTGTATGATGATCGGATCGATGGACAAGGATACTTTGGAACTGATCCGGAACGTTACGACGTCCATAGGAGCGGTTACGGCGGTGGTGCTGGCGCTCTTGAAGCTGGTGCCGATTGCCGGGCGGTGGTGGGACCGGCGGACGTTGCTCGAGTTGAGCGGGGAAGCGTACAACGCGGCGGATGCCAAGCGATACACGCGCTATTACATCGAGCCGGACTGCCAAAGTGTGGACCCGTCCGGGCTGGAGGACTTCCGCCGTCTCGTTCCGACGCGGGTTTCGTTGTTCGGTGCGATGGATCGGATGCTGCGTAGTCCGGGGACGGAGCGGTTTTTGATTATCCTGGCCGATTCCGGGATGGGGAAGAGCGCATTTCTACTGAACTACTACGCGCGGCACCGGCGGCGCGGGTGGTGGCGTCATCGCGGGATCGAGTTGAAACTGGTGGCTCTGAATCAGGGAGATGCGGACGAAGCGATTGCCTCGGTTCCGGTTGCCGATCGGAAGAAGACCGTGTTGTTTCTCGATGCGTTGGACGAGGACACGAAGGCGATTGCCGACCATCGGGCGCGTCTCGTCGAGTTGATTCAGTTTTCCAAGCAATTCCGGTCTGTGGTGATTACGTGCCGGTCACAGTTTTTTCCCAGAGATGAGGAGATTACCACGGACACCGGTGTGGTCACGGGCGGTCCGTCATCGGGCTTGAAGCAGTATTTCTTGCAGAAGCTGTACCTTTCGCCTTTCACGGACGAGCAGGTGGAGACGTATCTACGGCGCCGCTTTCGCTGGGGGCGTCCGCGGAACGAGGCGCGGGCCGTGGTCCGGCGGATTCCCGATCTGATGGCGCGTCCGCTGCTGCTTACCTACGTGGAGGATCTGACGACGGGTAAGGGCGTCGAGTTTGCGTATCAGATGTACGAGACGGTTGTGGAACGGTGGTGCCAGCGGGAGTCCGCGTTTGTTGCGCCGAACAAGCTACGAGAGTTTTCCGAGTGGGCGGCGGTGGAGATGTTTTTGACGCGTGGGGAGCGCGGGTCCGAGCGAATGCCTGAGGCCGAGTTGAAGCCGCTGGCTGAAAAGTATGGCATCGAATTGGAGAAATGGCAGTTGCGGGGACGATCTCTGTTGAATCGGGATGCGGCGGGGAACTATAAGTTTTCGCATCGGTCGATTATGGAGTACCTGTTTGTGAAGCGGTTCACGCGGGGGCAGGCGCCGGCGCATGGTGAGCCTTGGACGGACCTGATGAAGCGGTTTCTGCAGGAAATGATGCCAGTTTTCGATCCCGTGCCAAATGTCAAGGATTCATTGACGTATGTGTTCATACCTGCCCCTGCTGGAACCTCGATTGGTTTCTGGATGGCCCAGACGCCCGTCACCGTCGCTGCCTACCGCCGATTTGTGGAGGAGACGAAGCGCGAAATGCCGGAGCAGCAAGAGGGAAGCGATCATCCGGTGGTCGACGTCTCCTGGCACGACGCCAAGGCCTACTGCCAGTGGGCTGGCGGCCGCCTGCCGACGGAGGCGGAATGGGAGTTCGCGGCAATGGCGGGTGGGACGGCGGATCCCTACGGTCCCCTGGACGAGGTGGCCTGGCACGAGAAGAATTCCGGTGGATCAACGCATCCGGTCGCTCAGAAGAGACCAAATGCCTGGGGCCTGTATGACATGTTGGGCAACGTTTGGGAATGGTGTGAGGACGCTTACGAACCGGGATCTGAACTCCGGGTGCTTCGCGGCGGCTCTTGGAGCAGTAATCCAGAGCACGTGCGGGCGTCGTTCCGGAACGGGAATGTACCGGGGTACCGGGACTTCAGGATCGGGTTCCGGTGCGTGCGGGATTCCCTTTGAGTTTTTTTCTTTTTCCTTTATCCGGGCTATCGCTCTTTCCGTGTTTTGCCAGGCGAAGATGGCGTGGGAACCCGATCGCTTGCATCGCAAGCGATCGGGCGATAAATTCAAGGGGTAGTGAAGGTGTGCGGCCGAACCGGTGCTTCGCGGCGGCTCTTGGAACAATAATCCAGAGCACGTGCGGGCGTCGTTCCGGAACAGGAATGAACCGGGGAACCGGAACAACAATATCGGGTTCCGGTGCGTGCGGGACGAGAGGCGGAGAGATCGGTATCCGAGCGAGAGGTCTGTTGGCCAAGGGCGTTGTGGCTCTTCGCGCTGCCGGGCGAGTGCTGTCCTCCCATCCGGGCCGCAGTCCTGACGCTCGGGTTGTTTCCGGCGTCGAATATAGCGAGGGTCCTGGTCCTGTGGTAGCGCAAGCGAAGCTTGGCCAGGACCCGTCCCTACGTTCCGTCAAATTTCCGGCGGGGAAGCTTACGCGATCTCAAAGGTTTGCTCCACCAAGGGTGCGATTATCATTCTTGTGAGAAGGAATTCATGATCGATTCGGCCAGCAGGAACATCGCGGCGGTGGACCGGTTCGTGGAGAGCGTGAGCGAGACGATGTCGGAGATCCGGCGGCGGCTGCACACCTGTCCGGAGCCGAGCGGCGAGGAGTACGCGACGGCGGCGTACATCCACGAGACGATGGGCGCGGCGG
>JBGSME010000628.1:0-6688 GCA_041740335.1 Bryobacteraceae bacterium
CCGGGCACTCCGGCGATGCGTGGCTCGGGATTCCTCCCGGAAACGAAAACTGAAGGAACAGTTTGCGAAGCCCCGCCTCATCCTGGCTGATCTCCGGATAGATCTCGCTGTAGGTTCCCTCGAGGTAAGTGTTAGCCACCACGGCCGGCCCGCCGTGTCCGGGCCCCGAGACATAGATCATGTCGAGGTCGTACTTTTTGATCACCCGGTTCAAGTGCGCGTAGATAAAGTTCTGGCCGGGAGTGGTTCCCCAATGTCCTAACAGCATATGCTTCACATCCGGAAGCGTCAGTGGCCGTTTCAGCAGCGGATTGTCATAGAGATAAATCTGGCCCACCGAAAGATAGTTGGCGGCCCGCCAATAAGCGTCGATCTTGTCGAGCAACTCCGGGGAGAGCGTCTTTCCTATTTCATGTATTACTTGCATCTGAATCAGTCCTACTGGCGTTTCCGCCGCCAACGATCGAGCCACGCCCGCTAGTAAGGTAGATGCACACGGGATACCAACCCGCTTCGCGCCGGAAAGATCCCGGCTCAAGTGGCCTCACGCCGCCTCACCCCGTTGCGTTGGTTGAGGATGCGCGGGACCGTTCGACCATATGCGATCACTCGGTCTGATATGGTCAACCATTCCCTTGCCGATGGGTGCAGTGACGCAAGGGCCACGCAAAGGCAGATTCGATCTCGCTTGGGACATGCACTGGTCGTGGAATCACGCCGCTGACGAGGCCTGGAGGCAGCTTGCCCCAGTTGTGGGAAATCACGCACAACCCATGGGTGGTTTTGCAATCCGTCTCGCGCGACAGGATCCAGCAAGTGCTGGCCCGCTCCTTCAAGTTACGCGGCGTCCAAAATCTGCGGCGACAGCAACCCGGCGTCAATCAGCCCCAGTGTGACGCGGCGCGCGGCGGCATCTGGAGATTCGTTCTGGCCATCGACGGTCAGTTCCGGACGGAGAGGCTCCTCATAGGCAACGTCGAGTCCCGGCACGTTAACGTGAACGACGTCCTGTCCCTTCTTGTAGATGCCCTTAGGGTCTCTAGCCATGCACGTTTCGAGTTGTGTCTTCACCAACACCTCGAAGAAATGCGGAATGAGGGTTCGCGCATGCTCGCGATAGATCCGCAGGTTCGCCGTCGCGGCAATCACCACCGGCACCCCTTGGCGGACCAGGAGTTCTGCGATTGCCGCCAGAGCGCGGTAGAACCGGAGCCGGCCCTGGGGGTCGAATTGCCCCTCCAGCGTGAGCACGGCTCGGAGTTCGTCTGAGTCCAGAACGATCACGGGAAAGCCGCCGCCGCGAAGAATTCGCGCAAACGCCCCAGCAATCGTAGTCTTCCCCGCGGCCGGAAGGCCCGTGAACCAAACCGCAAATGCCGGACGGTCAGTAATTGGCTTCACAGTATTCGTTCACTTTCGTGAAATCGAATTCATCCACCGACAAAACCGATTCCACAAAGGAAATAAGTTTTCGCCGAACCGAATCGGAGAGATCCGGATACCAAACCGGACTCGCGATCACCAAGCCTCGGAACGCCCAGAATGGGGCGGCAACCAATAGCATCTCGTGGTCGCTTGTTCTCTCGAGATATCGAGTCCAGAAACGGCAAAACAGCGTTTCGAACAAGCCCTCCAGCCGGCCATATCGGCGCAACGAGAAGAACAGGTAATTCGCTGTGATCGACGTGACGTCGTCGGCTGGCTCTCCCCATTGGCCCCTGGACCGGTCCAGCACCGAGAACTCGATTCCGGGGGAAAAGAGAATGTTCCACGGGTGAAAGTCGCCGTGCACTTGGCTGAGCCGGTGCGTGAGCCGCTTCAGCTTCCATCGCCAGTGTACGCACTGGCGCTCAATGGCCTCCAGGCGCTCCGGCGGCGCAATTGGGTTGACGGGATAGGAATCGGCGAGACCCATGATGCACTCTCCATGTCCAACCAGATCGCGGATGCGCCGGATGTACAAGCCCGCCGTGTCGTTCTTGATACCGTGAATCTGGACGAGGTAGTCGCAAAGTGCGTCGCAGCGTTCGAGGTCCAAGGTTTCCGCCGAACCGCTCTGCGCGAGGCGGTGCAAATCAATCGCATAGAGTTCGCCCGGCGCGTACTCGGTCAGCAGGAAAGGCTCTTCCATCCCGGCGATGGAAAACAGTTCCCCATCCGGTCGAACACCCCCAACGTCCAGCGGGCGCGTATGGCGTGGCAGGCGTCCAAATGCGGAATACGACCACAGAAGCGCTTGGGCGCGGTCAGAGACATGGTCGTGGCCAAACGGGCTCGGTCTCATTGTGTGGAAAACGGCGGTCTTCCGTTCTCCGCTGCTTCCGCGGTAATCGATCCTGAGAGGGGCGCCATATCCGTAGGTCTTCCCCAATGGATCCTGGCTGGGCCCGCCGAGTGCGATCACTGATTCCACCGCCGCCCCGGGGTCCAAGGTCTCGCGCAGATAGCGCTCGATTTTCTCAGCGCTTACGTTCTGCGGCCCGGTCCGATTGATGGGGCTTTCCACGCCTCACTTCAATGCATCCGACGGGCCAAACACTGGATTTAACTCCAGGTCCGGGCTGAGCGACGCCTCGGCGGACTTCGTGTGCCGCCCCTTTAACCCTTCCCCCCATACGCCTCATCCAACAACTCCACCACGTGCCGCACCGGCTGCCCCTTCCCATGAATCCGCGCCCCCGCCGACAACTGAATAATACAACCCGGATTCGCCGTCGCCACCGTATCTGCTCCCGTTCGATTCACGCTCGCCATCTTCTTCTCGAGCAACGCCATCGCCATATCGTTCTGCACCACGTTATAAATCCCGGCCGACCCGCAGCAGATATCCGACCCCGCCATCTCCTTCACCACCAATCCCGGAATCGCCTTCAATAGCTTCCGCGGCTGCGTCCGTATCTTCTGCCCGTGGCACAAATGGCACGAATCCTGATACGTTACCGTCCGGCGCACCGGCGACATGGCCGTGTTCAACTCAATCGACGCCAGAAATTCATTCACGTCCTTCACCAGCCCGGAAAACCGCTGCGCCCGCTCCCCGAGCCTCTCGTCATGCTCGAATAGATCGTGGTACTCCTTCAACGTTGATCCGCATCCCGACGTGTTCGTGATGATCGCATCGTACCCGCCATCGGTCAGCGCCTCAATATTCTGCAGCGCCAGCTTGCGAGCCTCCCCGCGGATTCCCGCATGGACGTGCAGCGCCCCGCAACAGGTCTGCCCCTCCGGCACATGCACCTCGCATCCATTCTTCTGCAATACCCGCACCGTCGCCTCGTGCAGCCGCGCGAACGATATGTTCGCAATACATCCGCCGAGCATAGCCACCTTATGCTTCCGCTCTCCCTCCGCCGGAAACACTTTTCCGTACTGCGTGAAGAAAGTAGGCAATTGCGCATCCGGCGACAACTGCTCCAACCGTCCCAACTTCCCGAAAGCCTTCAGGATCACCGTCCCACGGATCAGCGCCCGGATCCCCAGCGTCTGATAAACCCAAAGCAGCCCCGCCATAATCCGCAGATTCGTTCGCGATGGCAGCAGGTGCGTAAACACCAGCTTCCGGATCAGCCGCTCCACCGCCGGCCGTTTCACCTTGTCCTCTATCTCCGCCCGCGCTGCCTCGATCAGCTTTCCATACTGCACTCCGGACGGGCACGCCGTCTCACATCCCCGGCACGCCAGGCACAGATCCAGATGCTGGATATACGATGCGCCAATCTCCGCCTCGCCATTGGCCACCTGATTCATCTGGTAAATCCGCCCCCGCGGCGAATCCATCTCGATCCCCAATTGCCGGTACGTCGGGCACGAGTTCAAGCACAGCCCGCAGTGGACGCACCGGTCCAAATCCTTCTGCTGCGGCTTGTCGATCTCCGCCAATGAAACCGCCGCCTTAAATTCGGCCATAAAGCCGTCCTCGATTCAAAAGATGGTTGGGGTCGAACATGTCTTTGATCTTGTGCATCACCGCCAGGTCGCTGCCCGGGTTCGGCCATTGCTCATCGGGTGAACACGAGCGCGGCGGGATGGATTCCAAAATACCCGAGTGCCGCGGCAGCCAACTCGTGGCCGCTTCCACATCGCTGAAGAATCCGTACACCACCCCGTTGCCCGCGCGGCAAACCGCCGGTACCGGAAGGTCTCGCAGTGTCGCGCCGATCTGCTTCAGCGTCGACGAAAACCGCGCTACCGTGCCATCTTCGTGCTCTGCCAGAAAATCAGCCGCAAACTCACGGACCTTGATCCAAAAGCCGATCTCCGCCTCGCCATCCAACCGCTCTGCCCCATCGAATTCCCGCGTATATCGGTCGATCACCCGTTCGTTGCCCGATGCCTGTATCGCCAGCAGCCAATCCCGTTCTCCGATTCGCGCCGCTGCGTGCGGATTCAGAATGTCCACCGCGGCCGGCTGCATCACACTGCTCAGGATCCGGTCCCGACCCCCGATCGCCCCGTCCACCGTCGGAAATCGAAACAGAAACGTTCGCGACGCCCTCGGTATCGGCGTAACTTTGAAATTCGCCACGGCAATCGCCGCCAGCGTTCCGAACGATCCGATCATCAATTTCCCCACGTCCAACCCCGCCACGTTCTTCACCACCATCCCGCCCGATTGCAGCATCGTTCCAGCCAGCGTCGCGAACTTCATCCCGATCACCACGTCTCGCGCGCTCCCATACAACCGCCGCCGCGGGCCGCACGTGTTCGCCGCCAACACTCCGCCCACCGTCGCACCGTCATAGAACGGCGGATCGAGCGGAATCGTTTGGTTGTTCTTCCTCAGCGTCTCCTGCAACTCGCTCCACCGCATCCCCGCCTCCACGGAAACCGTCAGATCCGCCGGCTCGTACTCGAGCAGCCGATTCAACCCCACCGTCGAAATCATCAATTCCGCCGGCTCGCTCGGCCCGCCCATCCGCCGCTTGGTCCCCGCGCCCTGCAGATGGAACTGTTCCCCCGCCGCACCTGCGTCCGCCATCGCCGCAACCAACTCTTCACCCGTCGCCGGCATCAGTGTCTTCATGAAAACCTATCCCCGGGGCTCCTCAAACCGAATCTCCCCCCACCCGTCGTGCCCAACTACCCCGATCCACCGTCCCCCCCGACCCGTCGCCACCAAACCCGACCGTCGTTACCGAGCCGCGACCGCAAGGGAGCGGTCCCCCAAACCACCCTCGCCTCAATTCTCTCTCTTTCACTTCGCGCATGCGTCCCTATCACTATAACCGTAATTCTCTCCGCGTCATGCTACCCTAGTGTGTTGTCAGGCTCCGGGCTCCGTGCAATGGGCGGCTGCAAACCCCGCCAGGTCCGGAAGGAAGCAACGGTAGTGGTTTAGCCTGTGTGCCGCGGATCACCCGGGGCTTGGCAATTTCGTTTCGGAGACCCTTTTTGGCCGCCGCATCCCAGCCTCAACCGTATCAGGTTATCGCCCGCAAGTACCGTCCCCAGACGTTCTCCGAACTCGTCGGACAAGAGCACGTCCGCACCACCCTCGGCAACGCCATCTCCCAGCGCCGTATCGCCCACGGCTACATCCTCTCCGGCCAACGCGGCACAGGAAAAACCACTGTCGCCCGCATCCTCGCCCGCTGCCTCAATTGCGAAAAAGGACCCACTCCCACCCCCTGCATGCAGTGCGCCGCCTGCACCGAGATCGCCGCCGGTAACGCCCCGGACGTCATCGAAATCGACGCCGCCTCCAATCGCGGCATCAACGAAATGCGCGAACTCCGCGAGAACGTCCGCTACCGCCCCGCTCGCGACAAGTACAAAGTCTTTATCATCGACGAAGCCCACCAGATCACCACCGAAGCCTTCAACGCCCTCCTCAAGACCCTCGAAGAACCGCCCGAATGGGTCGTCTTCGTTCTCTGCACCACAGAGTCCCACAAGATCCCCACCACCATTGCTTCCCGCTGCCAACAATTCAGCTTCCGCAGTGTGGACTTCAACGAACTCGTCGCCCGCATGCAATGGATCTGCGAACAGGAAGGCATCAAGGCATCTCTCGAAGCCCTCGGCGTCGTCGCCCAGGTCGGCGAGGGCAGCGTTCGTGACTCCCTCTCTGCACTCGATCAGGCCATCGCCTGCTGCGGCGACAATCTTGAAGAAGCCGAAGTCCGCGAACTCCTCGGCCTCTTCTCCCTCGATTCCCTCGGCGAAGTTGCCAAAGCCCTCACCGCTTCTGACTCCAAGCGGATGCTCGAAATCGTCTACGAACTCGAACGCAACGGCCGCAACCTCCAACACTTCTGCCGCGAATTGGCACGCTACTTCCGCAATCTCCTCGTCTCCCGCGTCGCCGGCGACCGCAGTCCCCTAATCGCCGCTTCCCTCGCCGAGCAACAACGCCTCGCCGAAACCGCCGCTGCATTCTCTGAGGAGGATCTCACTCGCTACCTCCAGATCACCCTCGACCTTTTCCGTGAGCTCCAATACTCCCTGCAGCCCAAGCTCAATCTCGAAATCGGACTGCTCCGCCTCATCCACGCCGGCCGCATCGTCAAAATTGAGGAAGCCCTCGCCGCTCTTTCCGGCGGAGGCGGTTCCACTCCCGCTCCTCCATCTCCCGCTAAACGCAATCCCCCCACTCCACCGGCCCCAGCCGTTCGCTCCTCCCCGCCTCCCCCCGCACCGGCCTCCTATTCAGCGCCGCCACCTCCCCCGGCCGCGGCTCCACCTCCCG
>JBGSME010000629.1:0-4818 GCA_041740335.1 Bryobacteraceae bacterium
CGTCGAAATCGAAACTGGGTTTGGCCGCCACTGCGTCACAGACTCTGTGATGGAGTGGTGCGGACGAACGGAAAATCTCGCTGGATCAGCGGCGGCCGATGACGTTTTCGAGTGTCGCGAAGACATGAAGGTATGATAGGCTCCATGTCTGCCCTGAACCGTCGGCAGTGGATCACCCGCGCCACTGGCGCCGCCCTGTCGCCCCCGCTCCGCAAGCCGAATGTCATTCTTCTCGTTGCCGACGATCTCGGTTACGCCGACCTTAACGTCTGCGGCGACAGTACCATCGCCTCACCGCATCTCGATCGGATGGCTTCCGAGGGCGTGCGCTTCACGGATTTCACTGTCTCCTGGCCCGCCTGCACCCCGTCCCGCTCCAGCATTCTCACCGGGCGATATCCTCAACGCAACGGTCTCTACGACATGATTCGCAACAACGAGGTGAACTGGAAGTTTCAGTTCGACGAGGAAAGCTACGCCGTGTCGCCCGAAATGACAATCGGCATGGACACGCGCGAAGTAACGATCGGCCAAGTGATGAAGACCGCCGGCTACGCCACCGGTATCGTCGGCAAGTGGGATGGAGGCCGCGCCAGACGCTTTCTGCCGCTCCAGCGCGGCTTCGATTTCTTCTACGGATTCGCCAATACCGGCATCGATTACTACACGCACGAACGCTACGGCGTCCCTTCCTTGTTCCGTGGCAACCAGCGCATCAAAGAGGAAGGCCACGCCACGGATCTGTTCCAACGCGAGGCTCTCGGCTTTATTGAGCAGAACCGCAATCGGCCCTTCTTCCTCTATGTGCCGTTCAACGCGCCTCACGGCGCATCGACGTTTCAAAAGCAGGATCGGGAGGCGCCGGATCGGTATCTGGACATGTACAAGGGCGACCCCCGCGCGCAATACAAAGCCCTCGTGACCCACATGGACACCGCTGTCGGGGAAATCCTGTCGCAGGTGAAACAGTATGGCCTGGATAACGACACCATGGTGGTGTTCATTTCCGACAACGGCGGCACGGGAAAACGCAATGGCCCTCTGCGCGGCGGAAAAGCTACGTTGTGGGAAGGTGGCGTGCGCGTACCGCTGATTGCCAGATGGCCGGGACGTATTCCCCCCGGCGTCGTGCGCGATGAATATGCTTCGTCGCTCGAGTTCCTGCCCACCTTCGGGTCCCTGGCAGGCGCGCGACTGCCTGGCGGCGTGAAGCTCGACGGGATCAACATGATGCCAATGCTCGAAGGCAAACCGGCTGTCGGCCGTAAAGAGATGTTCTTCCAGCAGAAGGGGAACCGCTCCGCTCGCGTCGGCAACTGGAAGTGGATCGACGCAGCGTACGGACGCGGGTTGTTCGATCTATCGCGCGACCGCGGCGAGACGAACGATCTCGCTGCCGAGCGTCCGGAGATGGCTGCGCGCATTGAAGCGCGCTGGAGGGCTTGGCGCAAGGAGATGGATGATTCGGAACCACGCGGCCCCTTCCGCGATTACTAACATGCGAATTCATGGAATCGTCCCCCCGCTGGTGACACCGTTCCGCTCCGACGGATCGATCGACGAAGCCGCGCATCGTGCCGAAGTCCGCGTTTTGATCGAAGCCGGCGTTCACGGCTTAGCGGTGTGCGGCAGTACCGGCGAAGGCCACGCCCTCACCGTGGAGGAAGCGCGTCGCCTCACCGCCTGGACGGTTGAGGAGGCCCGCGGCAGAGTTCCTATCGTCGCCGGTATCATTGCGGATTCCACGCAGGCAGCGCTCGAACGGGCTCGCGCCGTCAGCGATCTCGGCGTGGCTGCCTTGCAGGTCACTCCCGTCCATTACGTATTCCGCCCGGACGATGATTCCATGCTGCGCTTCTTCGCCAGCATCGCCGACAGCAGCGGTGTGCCGGTGATCATCTATAACGTGGTGCCATGGTCCTATCTTCTGCCTCCGTTGCTGGCCCGAATCCTGCGCGAGGCCGACGGTGTGATCGGCGTAAAGCAGAGCGCCAGCGACATGAAAGCGCTGGCCGACCTGCTGCTGCTGAACGAAGACGGCGCAGCGGGCAGCGGGAAACGGATTCTCTCAGCGGTGGACGCACTGCTCTATCCATCGTTCCAATTGGGCGCGCATGGAGCCGTCGCCGCTATTTTGACGGCGGTTCCCGAATGGTGCGTCGAGCTTTGGAACGCGGTCCAGGCTGGGGATCACGCCTCGGCGATCCAACTCCATCGCCGCCTTCTGCGTTTATGGAACGCGGTCAATCACCCAAATCTTCCGGCGAACGTCAAGACGGCGATGGCGATGCGTGGTCGCGACGGTGGTGTGCCGCGCGCGCCTATGAGCCAGAGCGATGCCGCTGTCCGCGAGGCCATCGCCGCAGCGCTAGGATAGTGGATTCCATGCGGACCTATCTATTCCTCCTCACCGCTTTCACCCTCGCCGCCGCTCCCGATCCGCGCAACATCACCAGCGGCGAAGTCATCCCCGACGAAGGCTACGCCGATCAGCCTTACATCGTCAAGACCAACGACGGAGCATGGCTCTGCGTCATCACTACAGGACCGGGCAACGAAGGCGCCGGCGGACAGCACATCGTCACGCGCCGCAGCACCGATCTCGGAAAAACCTGGTCCGGCCCGGTGGATGTTGAGCCATCGGACGGCCCGGAAGCCTCCTATGCCGTGATGCTGAAGATCCCGGCGGGCCGGGTATTTGTGTTCTACAACCACAACACCGACAACACCCGCGAGGTGATCGGCGACAAGCCGGCGTACCCTGACGGCAAAGTGCGGCGCGTCGACAGCCAGGGTCACTTCGTCTTCAAGTACAGCGACGATGGGGGAAAGACGTGGTCCGCCAAGCGATACGAGATCCCGCAGCGCGATTTCGCGATTGATCGCCGCAATCCCTACCAAGGCAAGATCAAATTCTTCTGGACCGTCGGCAAGGCGTTCATCCACAAGAATGCCGGCTACGTTCCGCTGCACAAGGTAGGCGGCTTCGGTGAGGGCTTCTTTACGTCGAACGAAGGAGTGCTACTGAGAAGCGCCAACATACTCACCGAACCCGACGCAGCCAGGATCTCCTGGGAGACCCTTCCGGAAGGCGACGCCGGCATTCGGGCACCCAAAGGAGGCGGACCGGTGGCCGCCGAGCATAGCTTTTCGGAATTGAGCGACGGTTCGCTGTTCTGCGTCTTCCGCACTATTGACGGGCACGCCGCCTACAGCTACAGTCGCGATTCCGGCCGATCCTGGGAACCTTCCGAATACATGCGGTACGCCGATGGCCGGCTGATGAAACATCCACGGGCGGCGAATTTCGCGTGGCGCGCCAGCAACGGAAAGTTCCTGTATTGGTTCCACAATCACGGCGGGCGCTTTATCCGCGAGCATCCACGCCGCCGCTCGATCGCTTATGAGGACCGCAACCCCGTGTGGCTGGCCGGCGGCGTGGAAGCCGATTCGCCCAAAGGCAAAATCATCCGCTGGACCCAACCGGAGATCGGGTTGTATGCCGACGACCCCATCGATCGCATGAGTTATCCCGATTTGATTGAACAGGACGGGCACTTCTATCTCACCGAGACGCAAAAGGAAGTCGCCCGCGTGCATGAAGTGAGCCGGGACTTACTCGACGGGCTCTGGAATCAGTTTGACCGGAGCGGCATCACTCGCAACGGGTTGCTCACCGAGTTGCACGGCGCGGCCACGGTTGCGGCTCCGACGCTGCCCCAATTCACCCGCCGCGCACCCGGTGGGCATGGCACCGAGGACTTGCGATCCGGGTTCACGCTTGAAGCATGGGTGAAACTCGACGACCTCGCGCCTGGACAGATTCTGCTGGACAATCGCGGTTCCGATGGCAAAGGCTTTGCGCTCATCACCGCCGCCGCTGGAGCCGTGGAAGTGATCCTGAACGACGGCCGCTTCGAGAATCGCTGGACGTCCGGCCGCGGCGCGATGACGCCCGGCGCCTCCCACCACGTTGCCGTGATCGTCGATGGCGGACCAAAAATCATCACCTTCGTTATCGACGGCAAGCTTCATGACGGCGGCGACGAGCGCCAATTCGGCTGGGGACGCTTCAGTCCGTTCCTACGTTCGGTGGAAGGCACCAGCCAGTTGCGCGCGAGCGCCGCAGCAACCACGGCGCGTATCTACGGCCGCTACCTTCGGACTTCCGAAGTTATCGCTAACTATCGCGCAGGCGAGTAACTACTTCCGGCGGTACAAGCCGTCGAACGACGTTGTGTAGGTCTTACCGCCGTCCTCCGATTGCTCAATGAGCTGCCGGACCTCGCCGCCTGTCGTCGGCGTGAAGGTCATCCGCTGCAACAGCATCTTCCCATCCGCGGCGGGGAGTTCGCCCCGGTAGTGCATGGCGCCGCCGCGGAACTCGCCCGCGAAGTCCAGCACCCGCCCATTGTCGTCCACCCACACCTGGCGCCACTGGCCGGTACGCTTGTCGTAGAAGTTATAACTCTTGCCTTCGCCACCCGCGGAACTGGTCCAGTTTTCGTGGACAACGCAGGAGTCCGTGATCTTCTCGATCCGGCTTTGGCCCACCGGATTGCCTTGCGGGCCAAAAACGTTCCACTCGCCCACCCAGAAATCGAACTGCCTATGCGGCCCTTTCGCGCAGGGGTGCTCGTATTTTTCTTCCAGAGCCAGAAACGACGGGTCGGCGCGGATATCGCCTAACGCGTCCATCGACCGGAAGTAACTCGTTCGCGCACCGGCCTTGACCGCCGCCTCGAGCCATTCGAGGGCGCCTGCCCGATCCTTCGACGCCGCGTGGGCCAGAGCGCCGCGGATCAGTAGGCTGATGGA
>JBGSME010000630.1:0-5121 GCA_041740335.1 Bryobacteraceae bacterium
AGCGATCACAATAATTGGCAAACCACCCGGCGCGCCGCCACCCGGACCACCGCCGCCACCCAAACCGCCCGGCCCGGCGAGGTTGAAGTTCGCCTGCGCCTGCAGCAAAGAGAGTGAGGCTGTAATTCGTCCCGTACCGGCGTTGCTCACCGCCAGAGTCTGCGAACGTGTGTCCCCGAAAACACCGCATTGATCGTTGGTGAGCAGAACCGTATTCTCGGCCAGCGTCGCCACCGGATTGCGCATCATCGTACCAATCGGCACCACCACAAATCCGGATTCCGACAACGCATAGATACTGCCCGCGTCTGCGCTGATGATCATCTTGCCCGCAATGCTCTCCGGTAGTTGTAGCGCCGTATCGATCAGCAGATTGTCCGGATCGTTAATCATCATCTGGCTCACATTGGCCCGCGTGGGAGGGTTTGTCACCGGAGAGAAGTTGAACGCGGTGTAGAGCCGGGAGCCATCCGGAGTGAAAACGCTCCCACCCTGATTCTGCTGTGTATTGAAATTGGCCCCGTTCGGCAGCGGGTAGGGCGCATTGGCGGCATTCTGCTGCGCGATCACCGTAAGATCGCTCGTGTCGAAAAGCGTCAGTCCCGCCATCAGCCGGTCCCCGCTCGGCGACATGCTCAGCACCGGCGAAACGCCGCTCACCCGCCGGCTTCGCAAAACCGTCCCCGACGCCGCCTCATACACAAACACCACCTGACTGTTGGCGTTCGGAAGATTGCTGCCTGCGATCCAAAGTCCGTCCGCGCTCGCCGCAAGAAAGCTGCGATTGGTCAGTCCGCCTCGGCCAAGACTCTGCTGCGGAGTGAGCGGATTGGCTCCCGGCGGCGGCGACACCGGAACCGGAGTAACCGCCTGCGCCCCGGAAGTAGCATTCGGGTCGTAAATCAGCAGGACGTTGAATTGGTTCCCTTGTCCGGTGCCGACGGTCGAAATCAGCACCCGCTCGTCATAGCCCACCGCAACGCCTTCCGGCCGCGCGGGGAGACCAACCCGATTGGTCACCTGCAACTTCTCGAGATCGATAATATTCAGCGAATTACCCAGATGGCAGGTGACGTAGAGAAAACGCCCGTCACGCGAAATGGCCGCCGCAAGCGGCTGATCCTCAACACGGATCGGTTCGAGAAATCTCCTCTGCAGCGTAGAGTAAACCAATACCTCGTCGGTCGTCGTATTGACCAGGTAAAGCCGGTTTCGGTCCTGGTCCAGCACCAGATCCGACACACTCCCGGTAACCGGGACGACAGTGCCGAACGTGGCGCCCCACGCCACAGCCGTCAGCCCTAGCCCTACGCAGAGAATTTCTGTGACCCGCATATGTACCTTAGGTTAAACCCTTCGGGCGGGCCGGAGTTTCGCGCCGGAACCTTTAACCCAGGAACCGGACCCCAAAATAAAGGCCGCCGAACAGCAGAACCGACACAATGGCGACCGATACCCACACCACCACTCGCTCCTTCGTGGAGGATGACGAGCGGTCATCGTGCTTCATGGTTTCATCGAGGCTATCGAACATGGACTGCTCCTAATCGGAAGAAGTATTGACAGGCCGGTATTAAAATCAAAAAAACCTCGCGAACCGTCCCAATCCTACGCCTCTTTGAGGCCGGTGTCCAGGGGGTGCCCGGATTTATTGCGCGGGTGTCGGAAACACGCCCGCCGACGCAAACGAGCAAACCGCCGGCGACGTAAGCCGGTCAAACTCAGCAAAACTCATGTGAATCGAGTCCGTGTGTGTGCCGCCGTTGAACGCCACCTCCGGTTCCCGCGCCAGCGTCTCATCCGCATACACCGGCATGTCGTACAGTGCGCCAATCGGCGGCACCGCCCCCAATTCCACATCCGGGAACAGTTTCAGCATTTCGAATTCGGTGGCGATGCGTACTTCCCGCGCCCGCAGCCGCTTCCTGAGCTTGCCGAAATCCACCGAGCGGTTCGCCGGCAGAACAGCCATCACAAAGGCTCCGTCCGCATTCACAATCACCGCCTTCGCCATCTCTCGCGCCGGTACATGATCCCGGCGCGCTGCGGTGAGCGCGGTTGGCGCGGCTGGATGCACGGTGTGTTGAAAAACGGCATTGTTGCCGATCAGATAATCTTCAAGCCGGGTAGGTATCATCCTCAGCCTCCTAACGGGAAACACAGCACGTTCCAGGCCAGACAAAAGCCGCTCCACACCGCGTGTCTACCGCCGATTCGCCAGCCGCGTTGGGCGAATCCACCCGGCCGCCGGGGCTTTACACGCTGAGCACCGGACACGGCGACGTCCGGATCAGTTCATGAGCGTTGGATCGCAAACGGCCAAGGAAACCCTGAATCGTACCCCGCCCGATAATCAGCAGATCGGCTTCGCGAGTTCGCGCGGCCTCCACGATCGGGCCGTTCAGTCCGTCCCCCTCGACAATCTCCAGTGCCGCCTCGACACCCGCCTCCGCGGCCAGAGCCGGATATTCCCGAACCGCGAGATCGATCAGATGCTGGTGCGCACGCGCGGCAGCGGCACTATAGAAGCGCTCATCAATAACAGGAATGCTGTGGACCACGCTGAGCGATGCCTGCCATCCCGCCGCCAGCCCCACCGCCATCCGCAACACATCCACCCTCCGCGGACCGCCATCAATCGCGCAAACAACATTTCGATAGCCCCGCGGCGTCGCCGGACGTTCCGAGTGCGCCGTCGTCCACACCGGACACTCCGCGTCGTGAAGAACGCCCGCCGCCACCGAGCCGAGCAGCAGCGGACGGAACCGCGTGAAGCCGTGGGTCGGCAGCATGATGAGGTCAACTCCATGGGTAGAGGCGTGGGCCGTGATCGTCTGCACCGGTTTCCCCTGCGCCTCCACACGGGCCACTTCCAGCCCCTCCCATAGCTCAGGCAGGAATTCCTGAAGACGCAGCCGTTGGTGCAGCCGCGCCTTTTCGATCTCGCCTTCAATCGGGGCCGCCCCCATTTCGCCGTACGGCATATCCAGCGACTGAAGAAGTGTTACTCGCGCTCCATCGTGCCGGGCCATCGCCGCTACCGCCGGCGCCGTAGCCCGCGCGTGTTCGGAAAAGTCCACGGGAAAAAGGATGTGATGAAAGCTCATGGAAAGCGTTAGGCAAATTGTAGACCATTACGGCCTCTTGACGCCGCTCGAAAATCCGTGACACAGTGAAAGGCGAGTCTGAATGGGCTTGTACGTAAGGAGTTGAATGGTGAAACAAGTGTTACTCGTCGCAGCAGGCGCGCTTCTTTCCGCATCCGGATGGGCCGCGAGCCTAACCGCTACGCTCGAACCCGGAAAGGCTGATCTGAAGTCGGCCGGGCCGCTTGCTTTCGGCCCCGAAGGAATCCTCTTCGTGGGTGACCCGATGGGCGCTCGCGTGTTCGCGCTTGCCACCGGCGACACCAAAATGGCAAAGAAACCCGCCCCGGTGAACATCGAGGGACTTCAAGACAAACTCGCCGCTCTGCTCGGTTCTTCCGCCGAACAGATCCTGGTCAACGATCTCGCCGTCAACCCGATCTCCAAGCGCGTGTACCTGTCGGTATCGCGCGGGCGCGGTCCCGATGCCGCTGCCGCCATTGTCACCGTCGACGAGTCCGGTAAGCTCGCCGAGCTGAACCTCGGCAACATCCGTCACTCCGCCATGGCCCTTCCCAACGCGCCCGGTGCCGGCGAAATGGACCGCCGCGGCCAGCCCGTGCGACTGGAAGCCATCACCGACTTGCAGTTCATCGATGGCAAAGTTATCGTGGCCGGGCTTTCCAACGAAGAATTCGCTTCCAACCTCCGTGCAATCCCCTTCCCGTTCCAGAGCGCCGGCCAATCCGCCAGCATCGAGATCTATCACGGCTCCCACGGACGCTTCGAAACCAACGCTCCGGTGCGGACCTTTACTTCCTACACCATCAAAAACAAGCCGCAACTCCTGGCCGCCTACACCTGCACCCCGTTGGTGCGAATCCCCATGAGCGACCTGCGAGCCGGCAGCAAAGTGAAAGGCGTCACCATCGCCGAACTCGGCAACCGCAACCGCCCCCTCGACATGATCGTCTATAACAAGAACGGGGCCGATTTCATCCTGATGAATAACTCCAGCCGCGGCGTAATGAAGATGCCCGCCGCCAATCTCGACGGTTACGAACCCATCGTCGCCCCCACCGAGAAGAAGGGCGTCCCCTACGAAACCATGGCCCAGTGGAAGGGCGTTGAGCAGTTGGACCGGTTCGACAACGGACACGCATTGATGCTCGTTCGTGCCGAAGGCGGCTCGCTGAGCCTGACCACCGTCGGCTTGCCGTAACTTCGGGTGAGCCGTAACTTCGGATGAGTAAGCTACTTACACTTGCCGCCGCGCTGGCTCTGGGCGTCCCCTGCGGCGCCCAGAGCACGCCGGTGTCAATTACGTTCGAAAACGTATCGGGAGAGCTTCGCGTGGCCAACTCAGGCATCCTGCCGCGGCTGCGCAACCCGAACCTCGAAGCCATCCTGAAGGTCACCGTGGACCAGGACGCGGCGCCGCCGTTGTCCGGAACTTACACTTACAAGGATGGCGTGCTCGCGTTCCAGCCGCGCTATAAGTTCGAACCGGGCCTCACCTATCGCGCCATTTACAGTCTGGTTGACGAAAAGGCGCGTTTGGTGTTCACCGTACCCAAGCCGCGGGTGATTTCCACCACCGTGGTCGAACGCGTCCACCCGACGGCAAACGTGCTCCCTGAAAATCAACTCAAGTTCTATATTCATTTTTCCGCGCCCATGAGCCGCGGTGAAGCCGCCAAGCGGATTCATCTGTTCGAGGAAGGCGGCGCCGAAGTGCAGTTGCCATTCCTCGAGTTGGACGAAGAACTCTGGGACCGTGACTTTCGCCGCCTCACCCTGCTCTTCGATCCCGGCCGGGTGAAGCGCGGCCTTGTTCCGAACGCCGAGACTGGAACGCCGATCCAGGAAGGAAAGTCATACCGCTTAGTTGTGGATGCCGAATGGCAAGACGGCCGAGGTGTCCCGCTCAAGCGGCCATTCGAAAAGAAATTCCTCGCGGGCCCCGCCGTGCGCGACCCGATCGACCCCAAAACCTGGATCATCACGCCGCCGCGCGCTCTCGACATCGCGCCGC